>JAHEFC010000123.1 GCA_024640385.1 Sphingobacteriales bacterium | reverse complement strand
TACAAAGCTGGGGGAATTCGTTAAACTAGTAGTCAGCTCAGTCGAAAACAATTAGCTTACAATGAAACCCCTCATCCTATTATGGCTGACAGTATTATCCATTACTGCCAGGAGCGAGGATATCCCCGATCGGATCGCCCGGATTTTCCAGCAAGCCCATATTAAACACCACTTCAGTGGCGTATTACTGGTTGCAGAAAAAGGAAAACCTATTTATTACGGGGCTAAAGGCCTAAGGGATATCAAAACCGGAACCCCGCTGCAAAAAACCGACATATTTGAACTGGCCTCTGTTTCCAAACAGTTCACGGCTATGATCATTATGATGCTGAAAGATCAGGGCAAACTCAAATTTGATGACCATGCAGATAAATACATCAGCATTAAATACCATAACATCACCATCAGGCAGTTGATGAACCATACCTCCGGGCTTCCTGACTACCAGGAGATCATGGACAAATATTGGGATAAGTCGAAAGTGGCTGGCAACGAAGAAGCCATTGCCTACCTGAATAAATATGGTGGGCCAATACATTTTACACCCGGGTCTGATTATGAATACAGCAACACTGGCTATTTATTACTTGCCAGTATAGCCGAAAAAGTTTCAGGCAAAGACTTTGTTGAACTCTGCCGCAACTGGATATTCATACCCCTTCAGATGAAGGACACGGATATCAGGACCAATGAGCAGAAAAAAAACACGGCAAACTTTGCCATGGGTCACGTTTATGTGAAAGAACTTCACCACTATGCCCGGGCAGATTCGTTTCCCTCATCCGACTACACTATTTGGCTGGGTAACAGGAAAGGGCCGGGCAGAATAAGCTCTACCGCCGAAGACCTGCTGAAATGGGACCGCGCACTGTACACGAACAAACTGGTAAGCCAGAAAACACTAAATGAAGCGCTTACCACTTCAACACTCACCGATGGCCTGCCCTGCGATTATGGGTTTGGTTGGATGATCGACCAAAACCCGAAACTGGGAAAAGTGGTTTACCATAGTGGTGACAACCCCGGCTATCATACCTATTTTGTAAGATTTATAGATAAAGACTATACCATCGTGCTGCTTAACAATAACGACTCCGAAGAAATGATCAATATTATCGGGAGTATTACTGAAGCACTCATCAAATAGAGAGACAGAGAGCCGGAGAGTCAGAGAGAAAAAGTTCTTTCTCTCTGACTCTCCGGCTCTCTGTCTCTCATTATTACAACAAGACCTAATCCTTTATCCCCTCTGCTTTCCGGTTTTCAAACGGAGGCGGTGGCTTCAGCTTCGACGGCTGTGCTTTCACCAGCTTCATCACTTCCTCCACTGCACGGTTAAGTTGTGGATCCACACCCCTGGCCAGTTGCGCCGGATCATCCCACACTTCAATGGTTGGAGTAACTCCATATCCTTCCGCAAACCATTTTCCGTCAGGACCATACAACCTGGCATCTGGAACAGTGATACCTCCACCATCGATCAGGTTATGTCCGGTAGCAGGACCAACCAGTATGCCCAAAGTTCTTTCACCCACGATCGGCCCAAGATTCATGGTTTTGAATGCCCAGGGAAATGCGTCACCGCCTGAACCCGCCCAGCCATTGATCAGCATGGCCTTCGGTCCATCATTCCCTTTAACGGGTACACGGCTCACGCCGGCATTCCTCCAGGAGATATTATACAGGTTGGTTCGATTCAGCATCTCAATGAAGCGGTCACCCAACTGACCGCCTGCATTGAAACGTTCATCAATAATGAAACCTTTCTTATTGAATTGGGCATAGAACTGTCGCAATAATTCCGTTTGTCCGTCTCCGCCTGTATTTGGCATATACATGTACCCCAGGTCGCCACTACTCAACTCTTCCACTTTTTTCCGGTTCTTTTCGATCCACTCGAGGTTGCGCAATCTTCTTTCCCTGCCAACACTCAGCGTTTCAACCACTACCTCTTTAGATCCGGCAAGAGAAGGTGCGCTGTTGATCCTTAAAACCACAGTAGCTCCTGAGGTACCCTCAAAAGCTGCAAGCGGATCCTGTGTTATATCCAATGGTTTGCCATTCACTGAGAGAATATAGTCTCCTTCTTTTACTGAAATACCGGTAGCATCGAGTGGAGAGCGTACTTCATTGTCCCAAAGGGCCGGTTTGACTATTCGCTTGATCCTGTATGCGCCGTTTGCAATTTCCCAATCGATGCCCAACATGCCCGGCGCTCTTGTACTCGACTGCTCAACATCACCGCCGCGGACATAGGTATGCCCTGCAGCCAGCTCCGCGATCATCTCCTGTTGTATATTATTCACATCCCACCTGGTAATGGCATACTGCATCAGATCACCATATTGTTTCCTCATATCCTTCCAATCCACCTGCTGCATCGCCGGATCATAAAAGAAATCCCTGTACCTGCGCCAGGTATCATTGAAGATCTGGTTCCACTCTTCTTTTGGGTTCCATGTCATTTCCAGGTTCTGTATGGCAAGAGGTTTTTCAATACGCTGCTCGGGCATGGGTTTGATGATCCCCATAGACATGCCTGACATCACCAGGATAGATTTTCCGTCGTCTGTAATAACAACCCCTCCCACATTTGCCATCACTCTTTTCTCTTCTCTTTTCTCAAGATCATACATGAATAATGCAGGTTGTTCACCCTGTGTTCCTGAATTGGGGAAACGCTGGTAAACGACCTTCCCGTCTATCGCAAAAAGACTTCCATAGTTCCCGGCAGCCACAGGCAATACCTGGACCCTGGTCTCGAAATCATCCGCTTTTACTACCATAGATGGCTTTGACGTAGAAGCAGGCTTAGAACTGTCCTTGCCTTTGGAGGCTTCAGGTTTTGCAGAAGAGGTTGTATCTGCAGTTATTTTAACTTCATCATTCCTCGCTGCCAACAGGCTTTTAGCTGTTGGATCAAGGCTCGCATAAGCTATCTGCGTTGAATTGGGATAGATCCAGGTTGCATCCAGGCTGCTGTAAACCGGTTGAAGGGCGCGGTCTGTTTTGAAGAAGATATATTTTCCGGTTGGATCAAAAACCGGATCAGCATCGTTATAAAATCCTGAGGTCAGTTTCTGCACTTTCTTATCGCTCAGATTGTATGCAAAGATCGCACTGTTCAGATTGTCTCCTGTTTTGCTGTAGGTGATCCAGTTATTGTCTTTACTCCAGCTTGCTTCAAAACCTCTCAGTGCATTATAGGTATTCTGCGTGGTCTTGTCCGCAACGTAGTCTTCCCCCGTTGCCACATTCATGATCCTGATCTCCTGCTCCTGGTTGATGAACAGGAATTTCTTGCTGTCTGGCGACCAGATGATATTCCATCCCATCCCCTTTCCATAATTGGTGAGTTTCTTCTGACTGCCCTGCTGAACATCATATAACCAGATCTCGTACTCACCTGATTTATCGCTCCAGTACGCAATGTATTTGCCATTGGGACTCCACGAAGGGTTCTGGTCAAAAGCCCCGCTGCTGTTGGTGATGTTGATCACTGCTCCGTTTTCTGCAGGGATACTGAACAATTCGCCACGGGCTTCCACAACAACACGTTTGGCATCAGGCGAGATATCAGCATTGGCCACACGGCCGCCGGCATTGATAACACGAGGCATCAAACTTGCAAAATCGCTGACTACATTGATCTTGACATCGTCATATTTATTGGTTGCCGTATTGAGCAGATATAATTTGCCGCCCGCCTCAAAAACCAGGTCATCATTCCCGGCACTCATATAGTTTACATCAACATCCTTGAAACTGGTTACCTGCGACTGCTTCCTGGTAGAGAGATCGTACATCCATACATTACGCCTTTTATTCTGGTCAATATCGCTCACATAATAGATACGGTTCTTCACCCATGCCGGCTTACCGTCGGTAGCAGTGTTTTTTGTGATGTTTTCAGCCGTCATTTTCTTCAGGTCAAACACAACCACATCAGAAGCCATCCCTCCCCTGTATCTTTTGAATGGATAATTTTCGGTTATACGGCTTACGTAAGCAATGCTCCCTCCATCAGGTGAAAATGATCCCAGTTCTCCATAAGGCAGAGGCAACTTATCAGGTATACCGCCATTTTTGGAAAGGAGGTAAAGCTGGCCAACATTTCCAACCCCGGTTTCCCTGGGAGAAGCCATCAGTATCCTGTTGCCATCCGGATGCCAGTCCACCACCCTGTCAGGCATACCATGCCAGGTAAGCCGTGTAGGCGTTCCGCCAGTTACAGGCAGGGTGTACACATCTGCATTCCCGAAATAGGTGGCCGTATAGGCAATGGTTTTGCCATCGGGAGAAAACCTTGGGTAAGATTCCTCCCCGGTAGAACTGGTGACCCTTGTAGCAGTTCCACCTGTTTTGGGAACCAGCCAGATGTCACCGCCATAAACAAAACTGATATGCGTACCCGAAACATCAGGATACCTGAACAGCCGGGCATCCACCTGTGCATTTGATGTACTGGCAATCATGGCCAACATCGCTAAAATTGAAATTTTTCTCATGCTTATAGTTGTGGTTCCCTAATATAGAGCATAGCCAGATCAAATAATGACCGCTCATACAAATTGAACAGAAAAATATCCCATGGTTGTGCTATTGCCTGGCGTATATTTTTTCAGCAAGTTTACAGCAATGAAAAAAGCGATCCTCATAACAGTTTCTGTGATCCTGTCGGCATTAGCCATCTTGCTGATACTCTTGTTTACAGGCATTATCTGGAGATCGCCCTCTCGGTACACACCTTCCCGAACCTATACATTTGAGAAACCCGTGATGAGCATGGGTGAATACGGAAGCCTTACTGAAATCCACGCCAGGCCATATATATACATGCTGAAAAAAGGCACTGGTGCAGTAACCGTTCTTGGCATTGAACACACAGTCGATCCCGGTGACCCGCAGATCGACAGCATAGAGAAATATTGGGAGATCAGCAGGCCAACAGTGGCATTGGTGGAAGGAAGGCTGGGATTCCTGTTCCAGGGCCTGCAAAACCCGGTGGCGGTGCATGGGGAGGGTGGAAAACTTGTAAGCCTGGCAAAAAAAGACGGCATACCATTTTACTCCTGGGAGCCCGACAGGGAAACCGAAGTACAGGATCTACTGAAAAAATATCCCGCAAAACAACTGGCTTTGTTTTATTCTTTACGACCTTATTTTTCGGGTTTCCGTTTTGGCAAACCTGCAGATCCTGACGCAACTTTGCAACATTATATTGATGAAAGAACTGCTGTTAAGGGACTCAAAGGTGAGATCATCTCAGTCAGGCAGGTCGACAGCATATGGCAGAAAGACTTTCCTTCCAGGGAAGACTGGCGAAATACCAGTGATGAATATGGATGGCCGGAAGGATATCTCAGCGAAATTTTCAACGCCTCAAATCTTTATCGCGATCAGCATCTTTGCTCGATCATCCTGGAGTTGGCAGAAAAAGGTGATCACGTAATAGTGACCATGGGTTCAAGCCATGCATTCCGCATCAGGCAAACCCTGGAGTACGAAATGAAATGATTCGTATTTTGGGGAATGAGAAATCTGACGGCCCTGATCCTGATCTTATACATCGGCACCACAACTAGTTCCTGCAATCAAGACCCCCAGCTGAATAAATGGGAGCAACAGGCTAAGAACGTCACCATTGTCAGGGATGAATATGGAGTACCGCATATTTATGGCAAAACAGATGCCGATTGCGTTTTCGGCCTCATGTATGCACAGTGCGAAGATGATTTCAACCGCGTGGAGAATAATTATGTCACCATGCTGGGCAGAACGGCAGAGCAAAAGGGAAAGGACGGTATTTATGAAGACCTGCTGATTCGTCTCACTATTGATTCTGCCGGAGCGCGGGAAGACTACAATAATTCACCGGACTGGCTAAAGAAATTATTGTTGGCATATGCCGATGGAATAAACTATTACCTGTATAAACATCCTGAAGTAAAACCGGCGGTGATCGAAAAATTCGAGCCCTGGTTCCCCCTCATGTATACCGATGGCAGCATCTCTGCCATTCAAACCGGGGGGCTTGAAGCGCGCGACCTGGAGGCATTTTATTCATCCAGAGAGATCGCACACCTGCCCGATCAGCGTCATGAAAGAGAAGACAAACTGATCGGTTCCAACGGCTTTGCCATAGCCCCTTCAAAAAGCGCAACAGGGAATGCCTTGTTCTATATCAACCCACATGTGACTTTCTACTTCAGGCCCGAAGTGCATCTGCAAAGCGAAGAAGGTTTACATGTATACGGCGCCGTTACCTGGGGACAGTTTTTTGTTTACCAGGGCTTCAATGAATTCTGTGGTTTCATGCATACATCCAGCTCGGCCGATGCAGCAGATCTATACGCTGAAACAGTGATCCGTGACAAGGATGGAAAATACTTTTACAAATACAACGATTCACTCAGGGCCCTGGAAGAAAAGAGGGTGACGATTCGGTATAAGGAAGATGGGATATTGAAGGCAAAGAGTTTTACCGTATACGCTACCCATCATGGTCCCATTATGGCCATGAACGATGGCAAGTGGCTGAGCCTCCGCACCAAAAACCGCTCACTGGCCGGCCTGATCCAGTCATGGCAGCGGACCAAAGTCAAATCCCTGGATGAGTTTTCCAGGAACCTTGACCTCAGGGCCAATCTTTCAAACAATACCGTTTACGCTGATGCAGCAGGAAATATTGCTTACTGGCACGGCAACTACATGCCCGTGAGAGATACGGCCTACAACTGGGAAATCCCGGTTGACGGCAGCAGTTCAAAAACTGAATGGAAGGGCATGCACAGTGTAAAAGAGACTGTACACATTATTAATCCGGCCAATGGATGGATACAGAACACCAACAACACGCCATATTCCGTATCCGGCGACCTGAGCCCGTCAAGAAAAAACTATCCTGCATACATGGCCCCGGATGGTGAAAATTTCAGGGGGATCAATGCGGTAAGACTGCTCTCCGCCAAACAAAAATTCACCATGGACGATCTCATTGCTGTGGGATATGATCCACATCTTACTGCCTTCGATACGTCAATGCCGATCCTTCTTGCTGCATATGACAAGATAAGATCAATTGATCATTCCTTGTATAACAAACTGGCAGAACCGGTTACCGAGTTGAAAAAATGGGACCATAATACCGGAGTTCAGTCGGTAGCCACCACACTCGCCATACATTGGGCAGAGAAGATGAATGCCCTGCTGCGTTCTGAAGACCCCGAACTGTTTGCCGATTTTACAGTGCGCTATGGCGCAGTATTAAGAAATACCGATCCACTGAAAATAGTGATGCCTCTCAAAGAAGTGGTTGACACACTTGAAGCGCATTTTGGGAAATGGCAGGTAGCATGGGGAGATATCAACCGGATGCAGCGTATTAAGAACAGCATCATACCGGTGCACTCAGACTCTTTCCCGGGCATACCTGTAGGCAGAGCAGCTTCAACCTGGGGCCAGCTGGGTTCACTGGTAAGCCGGTATTTTCCGGGTAGCCATAAACGTTATGCTACAGGCGGCAATAGCTTTGTTTGTGTGGTTGAATTCGGCGGAAAGATCAAAGCAAGGTCCATCCTTGCAGGCGGGGAAAGCGGCGATCCCACCTCTCCGCATTTCTTTGACCAGGCTCAAATGTATGCAGATGGACGGTTTAAAGACGTGCACTTCTACAAGGAGGATGTTGTAAAGAATGCGAAAAAAACATATCACCCGGGGGATTTATAGGTTGCAGGTTACAGGTTGCAGGTTGCAGTGCAACCTGCAACCTGTAACCTGCAACCTGCAATTTGATACCGCAAGAAATTAATCATCGAAGGTGCCCGGTTCTTTCAACTGGTAGTTGTAAATTCAGCCACAACATAAGTTTATGAGATACCTGCTCCTGATATTTATTTTTTTCCAGGTGTTTCCTGCTTCTTCCCAGGATATTGGCCTGGAACTATATTCGTTCCGTAACCAGTTTAAAACAGATATCCCGGGCACCCTGGACACGATCCGAAAAATGGGCATTACAAAACTGGAAGGCGGTGACAGTTATGGGCTGTCTCATTCGGAATTCAAAAAAATGCTGGATGATAGAAAGCTCAAAGTGATCAGTGTCAGCGGCGATTTCTCGAAACTCCAGACAGATATTAATGCCATTATCGGAAATGCAAAAATTTATGGGGCAAAATATGTGGTGTGTTTCTGGATACCGCATAACGGAAATGATTTTACGGTTGATGATGCCCGTAAGGCCGTTGAAGTTTTCAATACAGCCGGGAAACTACTGCGTGAAAATGGCCTTATATTCTGTTATCATCCACATGGTTATGAATTCAGGCCATTTGAATCAGCCACCCTGTTCGACTATATAGCTACCAAAACAAACCCGCAATACGTCAGCTTTGAAATGGATGTATTCTGGATCAAACATCCCGGCCAGGAACCCGTAGATCTCCTGAAAAAATACGCCGGCCGTTTCCAGCTCATGCACCTGAAAGACAGAAAGCCCGGCACTCCAGGTAATCAGAACGGCCAGGCAGATGTGGAAACCAATGTTGTACTCGGGCAAGGAGATGTGGGTATAGCAGAGATCATGAAAGTGGCCAAAAAATATGGGGTCAAACATTTTTTCATTGAAGACGAATCATCGCGCTCCCTTTCACAGGTACCGCAGAGTCTCAGTTACCTGAAAAGCTTAAAGAAATAATATTGATGCCAAATACAAAGTTGCTCAGCATTCTTGCGGTAATGTTCATCATCGGCTGCAGGCAAGCTCCTGCTCCCCAACCTGAAGTTCAAGCCGATGAAACAGTGACATTAAAATCGGATGATGAAAGAACAAAGCGCATAGCCCCATTTATCCCCCTGGCAGACTCCATCATCATACGCTTTGCAAGGGAATCACATATTCCGGGACTGGCTTATGGAATTGTCTTAGACGGGAAACTCATCCACGGAACTTTCACTGGCGTCTCCAACATCAAAGACAGTACACCTGTTTATGCCAATACCACTTTCAGGATCGCTTCCATGACGAAGAGTTTCACTACCATGGCCATCCTGATCCTTCGGGACCAGGGCCTGCTCAGCCTGGATGATCCCGCATCCAAATATATTCCTGAGATGAAAGGAATGAAATACCTCACCACTGATGCGCCAGAGATCACCGTCCGCGACCTCATGACCCACAGGGCCGGATTCCCTGAAGACAATCCTTATGGCGACAGGCAGTTATCAGATACAGAAGAAGAACTCATGAACCTGGTCAAACAGGGACCTTCATTTTCCAATGTTCCCGGGATCAGGTACGAATATAGCAACCTGGGTGTTTCTTTGCTGGGCACCATCATCAGGAATATTACCAAACAGCCCTACCAGAAATTCATTGCTGATAACATTTTCAAACCTCTAGGCATGGAACACAGCTATTGGGAATTTTCGAATGTACCTGCCCGGGATCTTGCCCATGGTTATCGCTGGATCAATAATGATTTCAAGGAAGAAGAACTGCTTCACGACGGATCTTGGGGTGGCATGGGTGGATTGCTCACCACGATAGGTGATTTCTCCAGATACATGAACTTCCACCTCGCAGCCTGGCCTCCCAGGGACGGAGATGATGATGGACCCTTGAAAAGAAGCTCCATACGTGAAATGCACCAAATGTGGAATGTAAATAGCGTTGCCGCAGGCTTTACCTATCCCACTGGCCGCCCTTGCCCTTCCGTGAGTGGCTACGGATTCGGCTTACGTATCACCAAAGATTGTGAAAACAGGGTCTCCATAGGCCATGGTGGCGGGCTTCCGGGCTTCGGAAGTCACTGGCTGATCATGCCGGAATACGGGCTGGGCATTGCCATTTTCAGTAACAGGACCTATGCCGGCTGGGGAGGAATTAATCTTCAGATTATGGATACCCTTATTGCATTGGCGGGCATGAAGCCATATGAGGTCAGATCAAAAATTCTTGAACAACGTAAACAGGAATTAATGCAGATACTTCCTGAATGGAAGAATGCAGAAAAAGCACCCATTTTCGCAGAGAACTTTTTTCCCG
>JAHEFC010000122.1 GCA_024640385.1 Sphingobacteriales bacterium | reverse complement strand
TTCTCATGTTACTTGCTTTGATCAGGATTTGGTTAAAATATACATCTTTTTGATCATTACAACGATTCCCTGACTGCTGACCTGATTGAAAAATAAATTGTAATTTTTATTCACCGAAAATTCAATGGTTACATGATGCTTTATTTAGTGTTCAGTTTTATTTCTTTGATGTTCTCACCCTTCCAGAATGACCCTGTTTACCAGATGGTAGTGGGCTCATACACTAAAAATGGAAATCCCGGTATAGAAGTTTATGAAGTGAATGCCAATACAGGTGCTGCCAGTAAGATCTATGTAAAACAAAATCCCAATGCCTCTTACCTCGCCACTACCAGGGATGGCAGTATCATGTATGCCGTTTCTGAGGAAGGCGCCGGGAATTCAAGGCTGACATCCTATAAACTCGACAGCAAAGGAGAATACCAGAAAATGAACACTCAGCCCACCATTGGAGACGCTCCCTGTTTTGTAACCATTCGTGAGTCTTCACAAACCGTATACACCGCAAATTATTCCGGCGGAAGCCTAAGCGTATTCAAAACAAAGAACTGGGAACTTCAGCCCATCGCACAACATATTGTTTACAAGGGATCAAGCATAAATAAATCCAGGCAGGAAAAACCTCATGCGCATAATGTAATATTGTCGCCAGATCAGAATTATCTCTATGTCACTGACCTCGGGTCAGACAGGATCTATCAGCACAAGATCTATGCTGATGGCACCGTGGATGAGAAGTATAATGCCATTCCCATAACTGCGGGTAATGGTCCCCGTCATCTTATTTTCAATAAAGCCGGCAGCAATGCTTACCTGATCAGTGAAATGAAAGGCGTGGTGGATGTGTTCAAAGTAAAAGACAATCAGTTCGAAAAAATACAAACCGTTGTTGCAGATACCACCAGTGCAAAAACTGACCGCGGCAGTGCCGACATTCATTTATCTCCAGGCGGCAAATGGCTGATCAGTTCAAACAGGGTCACCAATAACGATCTTACTATTTTCTCGGTACAGCCCGATGGCAGTTTAAAGAAGACAGCCCACCAACCTGTAGCCAAAAAGCCCAGGAATTTCAGCTTTTCGCCAAACGGAAAATTCGTATTTGTAGCCAGCCAGGAAGATAATAAGATCCAGGTGTTCTCATTTGATGAATCCACCGGTAAACTTACAGACACAAAGAAGGATATTTCAGTACAGATGCCGGTTTGCATAGACTTCAGACCGCTGGTTAAAAACACTGACCCGGAAGAAAGGATCAAAGCCCTGGGCATCCAGCTGATCCCGCCATCGGCCCCCATTGCGAACTATGTAAAAGTGGTTGAATCAGGTAATCTTCTTTTTCTTTCAGGCCACGGTCCTGACAAACCGGGCGGCGGACAGGTGATAGGAAAGGTTGGTTCAGACCTCACCCTTGAGCAGGGCCAGGAAGCTGCCAGGTTTACTGCCATTTCGCTGATCTCCACATTAAAAGCTTATGTTGGCGACCTGAATAAGATCAAAAGGATTGTAAAAGTAATGGGGCTCGTGAACTGCGACCCTTCATTTACCCAGCAGCCCCAGGTGATGAATGGATGTTCCAACCTGCTGGTAGATGTGTTTGGAGATAATGGCAGGCATGTACGCACTTCAGTGGGCACAAATGCTTTGCCCAATAATATCGCCATCGAAATTGAAATGATTGTTGAACTTAAATAAAAAATGAACATGCAAAACCAGGGAAGAAGATCTGCTTTCAGAAAACTATTTGGAACATTAATTGGAATGACGGGCCTGTCTGCGTTGGCAAAGGCTGAACCGGCAAATAATGGTTCGGCAGAAAAACAAGCAGGTAATATTGTTTACGACAAGGAAGTACCTCTTTTTTCAGGTCATACCACCTACGGCGGCCTGGTGTTCATTGCCGGAAAGGGCGCGCATTTTGAAGGAGATATCAAAGCGCATACAGATCATGTACTGAAAGAACTGGAAAAAGAACTGAAAGACGCAGGTTCATCCATGGACAGGGTGTTGAAAGTAAATGTATACCTGGCCGATCTCAATGATTACAAAGGAATGAACGAAGTATTCCTGGGACGTTTTGGTCAAAATCCTCCCGTAAGAACAACAGTTGCCACCTATGGCGGTGTACCGGGCAACTCTTTAGTGGAGATGGATTGCATAGCCTATACCACCAAACCCTAACAATAATATTAATTCAAAAAACTGATCACATTGAAACGCAGAGATCTAATTAAGGCACTGACAGTAACACCGGTAGCAGGAGCAGCATTCCTGGGCGATATCACTAATGCAGAAGCTGCACCTAAGCAGGCTCCTAAAAGAGATTATTTCGCAGAACTGGGTGTAAGAACATTCATCAATGCCGCCGGCACTTATACGGCCATGACGGCAACCCTGATGAGACCGGAAACCATGGAAGCCATCCGCGCGGCTTCACAGCAATTCTGTATGCTTGACGATCTGCAGGATAAAGTGGGAGAGCGCATCGCGGCCATCACACATGCAGAAGCTGCCGTGGTAACAAGTGGCGCGTTTGCGGGCCTTACCCTCGGCCTTGCAGGTATCCTTACCGGGAAAGATCCACAAAAGATCAGGTCCCTTCCACACCTGGAAGGCACCGGCATGAAAAGCGAAGTCATCTGCCAGAAATCCCATGCCATAGGCTATAACCAGGCACTGACCAATACTGGTTGCAAGATCATCATGATCGAAACCGTTGAAGAACTCAAAAATGCGATCAACAGCAATACGGCATCCATGCATTTTCTTCACGCCAATGCTGACAGCGGCAAGATCATGCACGAAGAATGGGTAGCCATTGCCAAACAGAACGGCATACCAACATCCATAGATATTGCAGCAGATGTACCCCCGGTTTCAAACCTCTGGAGATTCAACGACATGGGATTTGACATGGTGGTCATATCCGGCGGTAAGGCACTCAGGGGTCCGCAATCTGCGGGTATCCTTATGGGTAAGAAAGATATAATTGCCGGCGCAAGACTGTCCATGCCGCCAAGGGGTGAAACCATTGGCCGCGGCATGAAAGTAAATAAAGAAGAAATACTGGG
Organism: Sphingobacteriales bacterium; assembly: GCA_024640385.1. Taxonomy (GTDB): domain Bacteria; phylum Bacteroidota; class Bacteroidia; order Chitinophagales; family Chitinophagaceae; genus Pollutibacter. Next base: position 6,977 of record JAHEFC010000122.1, on the reverse strand, counting down.
CATGCTGGTGGCTCTTGAAGAATTCATTAAGATCGATCATGATGCCATGGCTAAGCAATATGAGCAAAAGATCAACCAGATCAAAGCCGCGGTTGACAGTGTGAAAGGATTTAAAACATCTGTATCAACTCCCAAGCTGGCCAATGTGACCCCTACACTCAGGATCACCTGGGACAGCAGCATTGTGAAGATGGATGGAGACCAAATGAAGTTGGAACTCCGCAACGGCAAACCTTCCATTGAAGTGGTTGGCGGTAAGGATAACCTGGGCATCACAGCATGGTGCCTGAAAGAAGGAGAGGAAAAAATTGTTGCCAAACGGATGAAGGAAGTGTGTCAGAAAGCAGTAAGCTGATCTTAGAGAGTAAATGAGTCAAAGAGCCGGAGAGCCAGAGAAGAATATTTTTTCTCTCTGGCTCTCTGGCTCTCTGTCTCTCTATTCAAACCTGATCGTTCCATATCGTTTGAACTCATGAAAGCTTGCCTCAACCGGCGACCATGCAAATTTGATCATCTTCCCTTCATCATAATCCAACCTGTAGAAATTGGCATTCCAGCAGGTTCCCGGGATTGGAGGCACATTCCCAAGTGGAGATAGTAATTTATAGGGGAAAAACATTTCCGCGGTCCATTTTTCCATCCTGCCATTCTTTTCATGGACAAACACTTTTTTCCGAACTTTCCGATCGCCTTCATAATGCCAGGGAGTCCAGCCCATGACTCCTTTTTCAAGATGCGGTATCAGTAAAACCAACTCTTTATCCAGCGCATTGACCTCGTATTCAAAATAAAGCGGAATAGATATGTCTGTATGAAAAAATACTTCAAACACATCCGCGTTGAACAGGTTTTCAAAATCATTTTTATACTCTGTAGTGATCTTATTATCCAGTCCTTCAAACAATACATAAACACCAGCAGTCGAATAAAGGATCTTGAATTTGGTGGCGTAATCAGCCTTGTTCCCATCGAGTTGTTTCAGCGGAACCCAGCCCGTCTTCTCCCAGTTGGAAGCAGAGCCTTTTCCGTCTACTTCAAAATCCCCTGTTTGCCTGACGCCCAGGGTGTCTGTGAAACTGAATGCATGCGTGGAAATGAATAGTGTGCACAAAAAGAATAAACGGCCTCTCATAATTTTACCTTGTTGGTGAGTTTCGTCATTGTAAATAAAGTTAACCCAAACCGCAGTAACTTTGCGGTCTCCGAATAACAAGTCAAACCTTTAGTTATGGAATACAGGATAGAAAAAGATACCATGGGTGAAGTAAGCGTACCAGCCCAGGCCTATTATGGCGCCCAAACCCAGAGAAGTATCGACAATTTCAAAATAGCACAGGATATCAACCGCATGCCCAAAGAGATCATCAGGGCTTTTGCTTATCTGAAGAAAGCTGCAGCCATCACCAACCTGGAAGCGGGCGTTCTCCCGAAAGAGAAAGCCGACCTCATCGGGCAGGTATGTGATGAAATACTGGCAGGAAAGCTGGATGATTATTTCCCCCTGGTGGTTTGGCAAACGGGAAGCGGCACCCAAAGCAACATGAATGTGAACGAAGTGGTGGCATACCGGGGTCATGTGCTCAAAGGAGGCAGCCTGGCAGACAAAGAAAAATTCCTGCATCCCAACGACGATGTAAATAAATCACAATCTTCAAACGACACTTTTCCAACAGCGATGCATATCGCCGCTTATAAGATCCTGGTGGAATCCACCATTCCGGGCATTGAGAAACTGAGGAATACGCTGGCTGAGAAAAGCAAGGCTTTCATGGGCGTAGTGAAGATAGGCCGCACCCATTTTATGGATGCCACCCCCCTCACAGTAGGTCAGGAGTTCAGTGGTTATGTTTCCCAGCTGGATCATGGTCTGCGGGCCATTAAAAACACCCTGGCCCACCTCAGTGAACTTGCTCTGGGCGGAACCGCTGTTGGTACCGGCATCAATACACCCCCGGGCTATTCAGTGAATGTGGCCAGGCATATCGCAAATCTGACCGGGCTGCCCTTCATCACGGCAGAAAATAAATTTGAAGCACTGGCCGCGCATGATGCCATCGTGGAAGCGCATGGTGCATTGAAAACTGTTGCGGTAAGCCTGATGAAGATCGCCAATGATATCCGCATGCTTTCTTCAGGTCCACGTTCAGGTATAGGCGAAATTTTCATACCCGATAATGAACCCGGATCTTCGATCATGCCGGGCAAAGTGAATCCAACGCAGTGTGAAGCGCTGACCATGATAGCCGCACAGGTCATGGGTAATGATGTGGCCATCAATATCGGGGGCGCAACGGGCCATTTTGAACTCAATGTGTTCAAACCCGTTATGATCTACAACTTCCTGCATTCTGCAAGGCTGATCGCTGACGGCTGTGTGAGCTTCAATGATAAATGCGCCATCGGTATTGAACCGATCGAAGAGAATATCAGGAAGCACGTGAACAACTCACTGATGCTGGTCACTTCCCTCAATACCAAAATTGGATACTACAAAGCCGCTGAGATCGCACAGAAAGCCCATAAAGAAGGTACTACACTCAAGGAGATGGCCGTTAAACTGGGCTATGTGACTCCTGAACAGTTCGATGAATGGGTTAAGCCCGAGCAGATGGTAGGATTATAATTAAATAGACAGAGAGTAAGAGAGGCAGAGAGTCAAAAAACACTGACTCTCTGCCTCTCTTACTCTCCGACTTTCTATTCATAGTTATTATACCAGGCCACATCTTCTTCAGTCTGGTAGCTGACCATTTCCTTATACCAGGAGAATATCTTGTTACTGATCATCTCCTGGACGCTCAAACAGGGAGTTGTAGGCAGATGATAATTCTCGCAGGATGCGAGCGCATACATATAATTTAATCTGGCTGCCGGTTCTAAAGGCATACTGATAATGAGATTATCCATTGGGAACGGTTAAAGGTTTATAACGAAGAATTCCAATGGAAATTATATGTCTATCCTTAGGCTTACCTCAAAACAGATCCAAGCGCCTGACAATCAGTTGCACTTATAATTGAAAGTATTTCTGCCAGTGAACAGCCCGAGCGCATCAAAACTGCTTCCGCTGACATACCATTCGGTAAGGTATCCGTCGCTGGAGAATTTTGCTTCTGAGATCTCGGTCACTATGGGTGTGCCGGGATTACCCTGGTCGTCAAAATATACCGCGCTGATCCTTTTAAGAAGACTGACACTGGGCTTACCCATGTCAACAGATGTAACGTATAGGAAAGATTCAAAACCTTCGGGATAAATGGGGATGAAATTTTTAGGAGACTTGCCAAGGTCATACTCCAGATTCACTTCCAGCAATTTCTGCTTAGTCCCTGTCAGGCTTGAACTTGATTCAATCCTGGTCAGGTTTCCCCCCGTCCAGGTATAGATCGATTTAAATAATGCAAGCGGTATGGTGGAAGTGCTTAATGATTTTTCAACCAGGTGGCCGCTGCCATCGTATTTGTATTCGTAGATCAGCTTTTCCCCTGCGGGGTCATTGGGATCAAGGGGGGTGATCAGTTTCTTAAGCCTTTTTGTACCATCCAGTACTAAAATATCATTTGAACTTGTTTTGATAGTATCACTGGCCTGGTAGAGCAGGTCAACTTCATAATCAGCAGTATTTGACGCGCTGTCGTACAATTCCACATAATTGCTTCGGCCTGTATTATCGTAGCGGGTATTAAATGCATATACACCCCGTCCTGTAATATCATCAACGGCAACTATGCTGCTCAATTTGCAACTGGACCCGGCACTTCCCCCGTTTTCGTTACTATAATCCTTTGCACAGGAAAATAACAATACCAGTGGCAGGATCGCAATAAATATTCTGAATGTCTTCATTTGTAAGTTGAAAGCGACAAAAACTAAAGAACCTGTACCTCATCATCCACTTTACTGCTTGTTTCCACTGTTGGAAAATTCTGCTTTTCAGGCTGGAAGAATTTTTTCTGGAATACCAGGATCATGAAAACACCAACAGAAATGGAGGCATCTGCGATATTGAACACCGGGCGGAAAAACTCAAAGGGTTCTCCACCCCAAACGGGTAACCAGTTCGGCAGCGTTGCATCTGTGATGAGGGGGAAATAAAGCATATCCACCACTTTGCCATGGAGGAAGCCTGCGTAACCGGCGGTAAAATCTTTGGAGAATACGGTACGCGCTATATTCTGTGTGAAAGGATCACTGTTCTCGAATATCAGGCCATAGAACAGGCTGTCGATCAGATTTCCTATCGCCCCAGCATAGATCAGGGTTGCGCAGATCACAAAACCAGGGTGGTATTTTTTTCGGATGGTATGCGCTATATAAAAAGTTCCAAATATAACAGCCACCAGCCGGAACAGCGTAAGGGCCATTTTGCCCCAGTTTCCTCCGAGCTTCCATCCATATGCCATCCCTTCATTTTCAATGAAATGCAGACGGAACCACGTCATTCCGGGTATCAGGAGGTGCTCCTCTCCGAGGAAATAATGAGTTTTGATATAAACCTTCAATAACTGATCAAGAAAAAGGATCACCAGTGTGAGAAGGAAAGCATGCCTTAATTTCACAAATCGATTTTAGTGGACAAATATAATAATAAAGGCCCCGCCCTAAAGCCTAAGCTTGTGCAAAAAAATTAATCTTCGATGTAAACGCGCTTCACCCTTTGTGAAATGCCCGTCATGATATCATAGGGGATGGTATCCGCCCATTCCGCCAATTGGTTCAAACTCAGCCCCCTGCCAAATACAACCACCTCATCATCTGTTGTAATACCCGGCATGTCAGTAATATCGATCATGGTCATATCCATACATACCGAGCCAACCACAGGGAAAAGTTTGTTCCGGATCATAACCATACCCCGGCCATTACCCAGAGAGCGGGGATAGCCGTCTGCGTAGCCTATCCTGATGGTGGCAATGGTTGAATCCCTGCCCAATCTCCCCCTCCGATTATAACCTACCGTTTCTCCGGCCCCTACCTTCCTGATTTGCGCAATGGTAGTGGTCAGTATGGCCGCTTCACGTAATTTTAACCGGTTTTCCCGGGTCACATCAACCCCATAAAGGCCGATCCCAAGCCTTACCATGTCCAGCTGAAGTTCGGGATGCCTCAGTATGGCCGCAGTATTTGAAATATGTCTGTCGAAAGGATAGCCCAGTTTTGATCTTAACTGTTCGCAGATCTCTGTAAACTTCCTTCCCTGCTGCCTGGTATATTCATCATCTGCGGGGTCTTCGCTGGAAACCAGATGCGTGAATGCTGAAATAACCCTGAGGTTGTTCATCAATAACAAACTTTCACCAAGCTTCTCTGCATCTCCGGGTTCAAACCCAAGCCGGTGCATGCCGGTATCAAACTTGATATGAACAGGGTATTCCGAGATCCCTTCGTTTCCGATATACCTGCTGAATGCATTCAGTATTTCAAAAGAATATAACTCAGGCTGCAAATCATAATTGACAATCGAATAAAAAGAAGACAGTTCTGGGTTCATTACCATGATGGGAATGCTGATGCCGGCTTTTCTTAATTCCACACCCTCATCGGCATAAGCAACAGCCAGGTGATCCACTTTGTGAAACTGGAGCAGGCTTGCGATCTCATGCCCCCCGCTGCCATATGAAAACGCCTTTACCATAACCATGATCTTCGTTCCCTGCCTCAGCATTTTCCGGTACATCGTGAGATTCTCCGATATCGAACTGAGATTAACGGTTAACACTGTCTGGTGCATTTTCACTTCCAGCAACCGGTTGATCTGTTCAAAACCAAAACTTCTTGCCCCCTTGATCAATATGGTCTCATCCCTGAATAACAGGGGATTAAAATGATAAATGAATTCTTCCGTGGTCAGCCAGAATTCCGCATGTATACCTTCTTTTCTGAAAGCATCTGCATAGGAACTGATCACAGGACCTATTCCTTTGAACGAACTGATTTGATGCTGTTTCAATAAACCGATCACTTCAGAATAAAGCGCATTTTCCGTGTTCCTGCCCTGAGGTATATCTGACAGTATGACTGTCTTCCGCTGATGTTGCTGCTGCTGTTGTAAAAACTCCAATGCCAGTTTCAGCGAACTGAGATCGTTGCTATAACTGTCATTGATCACAGTGCAGCGATTGATCCCATTCTTCATTTCCAGCCTCATCGAGATAGAAGGGAGTCCCTGCATTTTTCCGTCGATGTCTTCTGTTTTTCCCATCCATATCATCAATGCCGCACAGGTTATGGCATTCTCAACGGGGGCCGCCCCGGTGAAAGGGATCGTGAATGACATATCCCTTTCATTATAACGTAGATGTATAAACGTAGAATTCCCTTCTGTTCGCGTCTCTGCCACATGGATGGTTGAACCATCCTTTCTCCCCCAGTTAAGACCTGTAATGCCATGCCTGGCACTGAATGCCACTGCTTCTTCGTGCAGATCTTCATAATCCCTGCAGTAGATCAGCACCTTACTTGACCTGAACAGCTGCAGTTTCTCCCTGATCTTTTCCCTTCTGCTGGCGAATCCTTCACTATGCGCCTCCCCGATATTCGTGAATATCCCTATACCGGGCCGGATCATCCTTTCCAGCTTTTCCATTTCGCCCGTTGTTGAAATTCCGGCCTCGATTATAGCCAGGTCGGCATGTTCATGCATTTGCCAGATGCTTAACGGTACCCCGATCTGTGAATTATAACTTTTAGGGCTCCTGACGATCTGTAGATCCTGGTGCAGCAGATAATTGATCCATTCTTTCACAATGGTTTTTCCGTTGCTTCCGGTTAGTCCAATAACTGGATATTGGAACCTGCTCCGGTGGTATGCTGCAAGCGCCTGCAGCGCCTCAAGCGTGTCATTGACCATTACAAAACAGGCTCCATGGGTTTCCTGTCCCGAAGGAATATGGTTCACCACGAAACATCTGATCCCCCTTTGCAGTGCTTCAGCAATAAAATCATGGCCGTCCCTTTTCTCTCCCACCAGGGCAAAG
>JAHEFC010000121.1 GCA_024640385.1 Sphingobacteriales bacterium | reverse complement strand
GCAGGCCGTCGGCCTGCTTTTTATTGAAGATTATCTCAAAAACATCATTAATCAACGTCCCAGAAGATCCTGGAAGAGAACTTGTCTCCCTGCGGTTGAGCAGGCACATTCTTCTGGTTGGATCCCACTTCTGTTTGAGGATACAGCAAGCGTACAGGCCTGTCTGTAGATCCTGTTGGAACTGAAGCAGATTGGGGAATATTGGGGAAACCGGTTCTCCTGTATTCAGCCCATGACTCAAAACCATTGTAGTTGGTGAGGGCGATCCATTTCTGCATCCAGATGGCTTTTAACTTATCGGTAGATGCTGTCCAGTCAGTCAGGTCCAGGCCATTGGTCAGGAGGGTTGTCGCGGCAGAAGCAGCGGCACCTACAAGGCTGAATGATTGTTTCACACCTTCCTCATAGTATTCCTGGGCAGTTTTGGACAGGTTAACCTGTGCCCCATAGCGTTGCTTGGCTTCAGCCAGCAGGAAATTGGTTTCTGCAGCAGTAAACACCACATAGGCTTTGTTGTACTGGCCCTTGGTGATCATAGAAGGACCAATGGGCGAAACCGTTGTTGCTGAATACCCTGAACCTACACCAAAAGGAACACCGGCATAGTTGCTATTGATCTCAGCCCGTACACTTGTACCGGGAACTGAACCATTTTCACCGCCAATGGCGTAGAAGGCGCGCTTCATTCTTGCTGAGTCACCTGAAGATTTGTAGAAATCGATCAGGAACTTAGTGGGACGTGGATAACGGCCGAGGGATTGAGTTGCTCCGCTGGCATTATATCCCCACCTGTCGTAGTAAGGATTTGTTTTGCCTGTAGAAGCAAGGAATCCGGGATTTACACCCATATTATTGGCAGTAAGGAACCCTTCAGTTACAGCGGCGGCCTTGTTGATCTCCGCAACGATATATGAATCCATACCTGCTACCCTGCTCTGGCGGATCAGTATCCTCATCTTCACAGAATTGGCCAACTGGATCCATCTGCTTGTATTACCATTAAAGGCAATATCTGCAGACGCGCCTGCACCGGGGAAGGGGTTGTTTTGCAGAAACGTAATGGCTGTGTCCAGGTCTTTGATCAGACCTTTATAAATATCCTTCTGGTCGTCAAATGCCGGAGACAATGCGGCACCTCCTTTAAGGGCCTGTGAATAAGGAGCACTGCCGTATGCGTCAACTACCTGCTGGAAAAGCAATGCTTTCATCACTTTAGCAGGACCGCTGATATATTTATACTCGTCAACCAGTCTTCCCTGCTGATCTGCATATTCAAAATCTGATAAGAGATCGTACCAGCCATCCCAATAGTTGAAATCTGTATTGGTATACTGGTAAGAGAAAGTGACTGCGCTCAGAATATAAGAGTTGGACTGGGTCCAATGGCCTGAATAATATTCACCCGTTTCATTGGAAAGCAGGTTACCCGAACCTGTCGACATCCTGGCCAAGGCATTGGTGAAAACAAAGTTAGGGGTCGATGAAGGCAGAGTATTGGGATTGGTATTCACATCAAGCCAGGACTTTTTACACCCTGCCAGTGCTGAAGCTCCCAATAACGCTGCGATTGCTATATTTCTAAGTTTCATAATTACTGGTTAATGATTTATTAGAAAATCAGGTTAATGTTGATACCATACTGACGAACAGGCGGTGTATTGGTGGTATTATTGATACCAATTGAACCGTTTGTATTTGAGAAACTGAACTCAGGATCTGTATAGTAGTTCTTGCTGTCCACGATGGTTAACAGGTTACGTCCATATACCCCAACGCTGGCACCGCTGAATATTTTTGTTTTCTTCATCAAGCCTGGAGTGAAAGTATATGTAAGATTGATGTCGCGGAGCTTAATGAACCATGCTTTGGTAACAAAGTTCTCTGCGATCTGACGATAGTAATCCACCCAAAGTGAATACTCAGCTTCCTGTGCCTGAACATCTGTGTTAGGCACGATCTTACCGGTACCATCGTCGTATGCACTGTTAGGGAATACATGTGGTGTGCGGTCTTCAGTCCACTTGCCTGCGCCAGTGAAAGTCATATCACGGCCGATCTGTGAGAACATCACATTACCACCGCGGTATTCAAAGTTTGTAGCAAGGCTAAGTTGCTTCCAGCGGAAAGTAGTTCCCCAACCGAGGATATGCTTGGGAATGGTGCGACCCATACTTTTCAATGGACCAGTGATAGGATAACCATTTCCTTTATTCACCAGCACCCTGTCAGTAGCAGCATCACGGATATAAGAAGTGGTTCTCAGGATCGGGAAGGCCTGATCCTTGATCACGTAAGTGCTGGCATATGAATAGCCACCAAGTACGAACTGATCAACACCCTGGAACAGTTGCGTCACTTTGTTATCATTGAATGAATAACGGGCGCTGATATCCCAGCTCATGTTCTTAGACCTGAGTATGGCTACACGAAGGTCAGCTTCATAACCCCAGTTCTTGGTATTACCAACGTTTACCCTGAGGTTGCTGTAACCTGTAGTATTAGGAATCTTCACTGTAAGCACCTGACCTTCACTGCGCTGATTGTAATAGGTAAGGTCGAGATTCACCCTGTTCTTCAGGAACTGGAATTCACCACCAAATTCATAAGAGTATACGAACTCAGGCTTAAGGTTTGGATCCGGAAGAATATCACCAACAGTCAGACCAACGGTATTACCATATGGAAATCCGGGACCGTTACTGAAGGTAGGATCAAGACCATATAATGCGATGTTATCGTTACCGTTCTTGTTCCAACCACCCCTTAACTTGGCATAGTTCAGGATATCTCCTTTAAGTGCCGGGAAGGCCTGGGTCAGGATAAAGCTTACGTCAAATCCATAGTATGGATATGAATAAAGGTTTGAAGCACGATAGTCTTTGTAGAAACGAGAGGTGAAATCGTAACGGAAAGAACCTTCTACGAAGATCATATCCCTCCAGCCTACACTACCGTTGGCATAATAGCCATATTTCCTTTCAGTTGTATTGGCTTCACCACCACCGAGTTCACCCTGGCGGTTAGAAACGTTGTACACATCTGGAACAACGATTGAACCTGAAGAAACTTCCACCAGTTTGGTTTTACGCTGGTAAACGTTGAAACCAATCAGACCACGGGTATTGAAATCTCCAAAATCGTGTTCTGCGTTTAACCTCAATTCATTATTGATAATGTTCTCTGTACTAATGGCGTCATAAACACTACCCAGGATATTAGTTCCTGCGCGGTCTATACCATCATAGTCATTTGCCCACTCCCATGGTGATGGAACAAAGGCATCATTTTTGGCCCAGTCTGAATAAATAAACTGACCAACCGTATTTTTCCTGTTCCTGGTATTGTTCTGAACACCTATCTGATCAGTCAGGTTCAGCCATTTGTTGATCTTGAATCCAAGGTCAACTGAACCGCTGATATTGGCGTCACTGTAATTCTGCCTGTCGTTATCCAACCTGAAATAAGGGTTGTTGTAATAGTCGTTATAGAACCCATTCGGATTGGCGAACTTGTTGTTCCTCCAATCCCTGTACTGGCTCAAAGGAATATGCGCAGCCTGGTTCAGTGATTCAAAATAGAAGTCAAAAGTGGTACGATCGAAATTCTGCTGAATATAGGCAGCATTGAACCTGGCGGTCAATCGACCTGCTTCAGTGCCTGCAGCAAACCTCACACCAGTTCTGTTGCTCTTATCATTGGGAACCACGCCTTCAGCACGATTATTTTCGAAAGAAAGGCGATAATTACTATTATCGGCACCACCTTCAACTGAGATCTGGTTATTCATGGTTATACCAGTATTCCAAATCCTTTTACGCTCTCCGCTTATGGCTGAATAAGGAATGATGTTCTGAGAACCATCTTCCAACTGGCGGCCGATGATACGCATCTCACCGTTGAATGCATCACCATACTGCTGGTTTTCAAATGGGCGCCAGTTGTCTTTCATACGCTCCAGGTAATCGGTTTTGTAACCTGCCTGGCCATAACCAGTGGCATAGTGAGAACCACTGCCATACTTATCCTGGAAGTCTGGAAGAAAACTGATCTCTTCAATGTTAGTAGCGTTGCTGAAAGTAACACGGGCTTTACCCTTTGCACCCCTCTTGGTAGTGATAACCAGGGCACCATTCACACCGGCAGAACCATAGAGCGTACCTGCCTGGCCGCCTTTCAGTACGCTGATGCTTTCAATATCGTTAGGGTTGAGCAGGGAAAGCATGGTTTGTGAACCCGGCTGGGGAACACCATCGATCACCAGCAGCGCATCGTTATTACCGGTCATTGACCTGTAACCACGAAGTGTGATCTTTACTGATGGATCCACTGAATTGTTAACGTTATAAACTGCCAGACCGGATACCTTACCGGAAAGGCTCTGGGCCAATTGGGGAGAACGACCAACCATGATGTCGTCGCTGCTCACTTTGGCAACAGAATATCCCAATTCTTTCGGGCGGCGGCGGATACCCTGGGCAGTGACCACTACCTCTTCCAACTGGGCATTAGCGGCACCAAGAGTCACTTCGATCGTATTTCCTGCACCAAGCACAAGATCAATCGGTTTCTGTCCTGCTGACGAAACCTGAAGCACATCTCCTGTTTTTGCTTCAATGCTGAAATTACCATTTGCATCTGCTGTAACAGTGCGGGTTGTACCTTTTACGGTAACAGTGGCAAAAGGAAGAATCTCCCCTTTGTCAGTTTTGACCTTTCCGGTGATTGTGCGTGTTTGACCAATAGCCAAAACACACATCAGGACGAACACCGTCATAAGTGTCAGAATTTTTCTCATGTTGTTCGTTTTTGGTTTTATTTTGAAGAAGAGGCGAAGAAATGAAAAAATTGTTAAATTCCTTAACATTCCAAAACCTTTTTCTATGACACAAGGATTTTCTAATCTGCTGCAACAATTTCGAATAATTTTAAAATGAGTAGATAAATTGAACTCTTGACAGCCATTCTCCGCGAAAATTCGGAAAATTTTTAGCGATTTTGATAAACATGGCCAGCCTGGCCGAGATATCCATACTTATATTAACATAGGCCCGCCCGTATTTCCCATAGACGGCAGGTACGATGTTATAAAACATGACATCATTTTCATAAGCATATATCCTTGATTCATAACTACTTGTTTCACATGCCATCAACCGCATATTAAATGAGAACGGCTTCAGGGCCGGACGCCAAAATAGGTCTGAATACATGATAAAACCCGTCTCCGGCGCCTCATCCCTGCTACCTAACCCATTGAATTCCAGCCTGAAACGCCATTCCCAGGCAGGGTCAATGCGATGCTCAAGATGGAATCTTGCGGAATACCTGCTCTGTTCTTTAACCGTTTTCAGCATGCCGGATCCGGAAGTCTGCGATTTTACTTCAGCTCTGTACCTAATATAGATAGCCGTTCGTTTTTCTGGCTTATAACTGAACTGCACCATATAATCCCGACCTGAACTGGGGGCATCCACACGGTACCTTAGCCAGGGGAAGCGATAATGATCAGCATAGGCATCCAGGGTTAGTTTTGAACCCAACCGGAGGCTCAATCCAGTATAAACTCCTTCCTCGTTCATGGGTTCCGAAGATTCAGTAAAGGCATTGGCGAAAAAAGAACGGTATCCACGGCTGACCTTTCTCAGGGCCAGGGAAAGATCGAGCTTGGGGTCGGCCGCAAGCATCAATCCCTGAACCAGGGCAGGATCCCCTTCCCCGTCTACCGCGAACTCTCCAAAAACATGCAGGTTCCGCACCGTATAATGATAATTCAACCCCGTATTCAACAGGTTCTTACCCCTCATTGCAAAAAGATTGTAAGCCTCCTGTGCCCTGATGACGGGCAGGGAAAAAGAATGAAATACAGAACTAACTCCAATGCGCAAACGCTTATAATTATATGTTGAAACTGCACCTGCGGAAAAATCTGCTACCGCATTCTTATCAGCCAACTCATCTGCATCCCTGTGATAACCGGTATTTAAAAATGAGGTCACATAGGCCGCATTTGACATACTGTCGATTTTAGTGTTGGCATCCAGCCTGTTCAGGGACGCATAGAATGCATATTCTGTTTTCCTCCCCGACAGCTGAATGGCGGCTCCCTTAAAATACCTGTTCTCATCGTTTGACCTGTAGGGCTGGAGAACAGGCAGTTGCCTTTTTATCATGATCGGCATGGCTGTTTTACGAACTGCCCTGCCCTGCCAGACCATAAGGCCCTGACCTATGTTCAGGATAAAATCCCCGATGATCAGTGTTTTTATTATTCCCAGATTCTTCAGCATGATGTGAGCCGATAAATAGGAAATGCCTTTACTCCCCTGCCAGAAACGCTCCCCGGCATCTTTTTCTGTATTCATGCCAAATTGCAGGTGCGGGGAACTGAACTGGTAACGCAAAAGCACACCCGCATTCCGCGACAAGGCGGTCCGGAACAAAACCTGTTGTTTTCCTTTTCGAAGATCTTCGGTTAGTGTTGACTGTAAGGAAACTGACTCCCGGACAGTGACATATGGAATGATCTTCCGCACTGTTGCGGCGGTCCAACCCGGAACAGCCTGGAGTTCCCTGGCATCTACGAGATCACCCGCAAATTTTCGGTATTGAATGAATTGCTCTATTTGCAAGGCGGTAAGAAAGGGAAATACTGCCAGGTCTTCCGGTGCTGCGGTATTCAGGTTGACGGGCATCAGCGAAATAGACCGGAGCTGCTGCAGATCTTCCTCAACTTCTTTCACTTCCTCCTGGCCGGCCTGATCTTCCAGCACCCTGATCATTTCCTCTTCCTGGGCATACAACCCCTGCCATCCGAATAAAAACAGTATCAACACCCTCATTCGCTGCTTTTAAATTGAAACCCGATGGAAATGCCTGCACTGGCTCCGAGAGAAAGATGATAAACAGCAGAAATGCCAAGATCAATACCGGCATACCGATATCCCAGGTTGAATGAAGCCGTTGATAACTGAAACGAATAACCGAAAATTGCGTGCATTTGTTCAAGGAATACATAGTGCATGCCGGCTATCGAATAAACAGGATGACCTTGTTCCTTTACAATTTCAAAACTGAGGAAAGCCAGATCAGACACCATATATCCCATACCTGTTCTCACAATAAAATGCTCTCCCGGTCCCTTTGCAAAAAAAACACTTACTCCATCAGCCTGCAATCCCCACTTCAACCTGCTGTTCAGGCGAAACAGCACTCCTATACCAGCAGTGGGCTGACCCTTGTTCCCATATCCTTTTGCCATGCTGAATGCATACCCCGGCTTCAGCGCAATGGAGATCTGTTCACTGATTTTTTTGCTGAGGGCCAGGGAGCCAGCTGTAGTAGAGAAGTTTGTGTTGCCTTCCCGGATCAACCGGATCAGGAAGGGCTGCCCGGATATATCACCGGCAAAGGCAAGGTCAAAATAAGACAGGTCCGTCATGTACCGCTTTTCTCCAAAAAAACCGATACCCGGGGCGCTTCCCCGCATGGCGGCGGGGTAAGCGGATATCCCCCAGAACATGTTCTTATACCCGCTTAGTCCTGCCGACCCGGCCAACATATTCGAATGGGCCCATTGGGCATTCGCAGTTGAAACCATCCACATCCCCACCAACATCATCCGCACCATGAAGCAAACTTAAGCCCGGCCCAGGCCGATTCCATGGGAAAAAAAACAAATGCTGCTGGTATTTTCCTGCCTAAATTTGCGCCATGAAAATCATGGATGGAAAACTGGTTTCCCAGGCCGTAAAAGACGACCTCAGGAAAAAGGTTCAGGAACTTGAAGCCAGTGGCATGAAGAAACCGCACCTGGCGGCGATCCTGGTAGGCAACAATGGCGCCAGTGAAACCTATGTGGCTTCTAAAGTGAAGTCATGCGGAGAAGTTGGCTTTACGTCAACCCTGATCCGCATGGATGCCGCAGTTTCGCAGCAAGACCTACTCAAAGAGATCACAACACTTAATGATAATGATGATGTGGATGGCATCCTGGTCCAGTTGCCGCTTCCAAAACATATTTCGGAACAAGTGGTGATCGACACCATATCAGCAGATAAAGATGTTGACGGATTTCATCCTGAATCTGTGGGGAGGATGGTGCAGGGGCTGCCTGCATTTTATCCCGCCACGCCATATGGGATCTTGCTTATGATCGAACACTATGGCATTGAAACAAAAGGGAAACATGCCGTGGTGATCGGGCGCAGTAATATTGTGGGGCGTCCCATCAGCATACTACTCAACAGGAATGACTACCCGGGGAACTGTACGGTCACTGTTTGCCATTCACATACTCATAATCTTAAAGATATCTGCCTGCAGGCAGATATCATTGTTGCTGCCCTGGGCAGGCCTGAATTCCTGAAAGCCGACATGGTGAAAGAAGGCGCTGTTGTGATCGATGTTGGCATAACAAGAGTGGAAGATCCTTCAAAAAAATCCGGGTTCGCGATCAAGGGCGATGTAGATTTTGCATCTGTAGCTGAAAAATGCAGCTATATCACACCGGTGCCCGGCGGAGTGGGTCCCATGACCATTGCCGCCTTACTTATGAATACCTATAAAGCCTGCCTGCTGAGGAACAAAAAATGAGTGCATCCATAACATACCCCCTGATGGAGCAGTTCTATACCATCCAGGGCGAGGGCTATCACCAGGGCAAAGCGGCTTATTTTATCCGGCTGGCAGGTTGCGATGTGGGATGCGTATGGTGTGATGTAAAAGAAAGCTGGGATAAAGACAAACATCCTCTCAGCAGTGTTGAAGACATTGTTTTCCAAGTGCTTTCTACACCGGCAAGAATTGTAGTGATCACTGGCGGTGAACCATTTATGTACGATCTTGATCCGTTGATCCAGGCCCTGCACGGTAAAGAACTGAAAGTTCATATTGAAACATCCGGAGCATATCCCATCAGCGGTAAGCCAGACTGGATCTGCGTATCTCCCAAAAAATTCAAGTCCCCACTCCCGGAAGTCATGCCATACGCCGATGAACTCAAAGTGGTGATCTTCAACAAGACAGATTTCGCCTGGGCGGAAAAATATGAAACCCTGGTAAGCCCCTCATGCAAACTCTATCTGCAGCCGGAATGGAGCAAAGCGGAGGAAATGACTCCCCTGATCATAGACTATATCAAGCGGCATCCACAGTGGGAGTTTTCTCTGCAGATGCATAAGTATATTCATGTTCCCTGAAGAATTGGCTGATTGGCTCATTTGCTAATTGGCTAATTCTTAGTTAATACTTTCATTTACAATAGAAAAAAACAATACACCACTGCGATTATTCGTTAATTAGCCAATCATTAATTAGCTAATTAGCTAATTAGTCAATTAGCCAATTACCGATGAAGTCACTTATACTATTTACGGCCTGTTTATTTATGGGTTTTATAACGCTTGCCCAGAAATACAACCCTGACAAGATCAATAAAAAGGCAAAGACCATTTATGAACTGGCCATCCAGAAAGCTGAAGAAGGCAAATACCAGGATGCCATCCTGGCGCTTGACCAGGCGATAGCAACTGATAAAAATTTTGTTGATGCGTACTTGTCCCGGGCAGGCATAAACGGTGAATTGAGAAACCACAAAAATGCGGTGCAGGACTACGAGAAAGCATTTGCGCTGGATTCAGTCTACACACACGATTACAAACTTCCCTATTCGATCAATCTTGCAGGCATCGGCGAATTTGAAAAAGCACTGGCAGCCGTAGATGATTTTGTTATGGATCCCACCCTGGGAGAAAAAAGCAGGAAGGCGGCGGAATACAGGAGGAAAAGTTATGAGTTTGCAGTGAACTATGGAAAGGAGCATCCTGCAGGAAACTATGTATTTGCACCAAAGAACCTGGGAGACAGTGTGAACAGCAGATTCCCTGAATATTTTCCGTCTTTGACCATCGACGGTAAGCAATTGGTATTTACCAGGCAGATAAATTTTTATAACGAAGATTTTTTTGGAGCAGATGCCCTGCCTTCAGGAGGATGGTCAGCTTCTGCACCTCTTCCCGGCGACATCAATACGGACAGGAATGAGGGAGCACAAAATA
>JAHEFC010000425.1 GCA_024640385.1 Sphingobacteriales bacterium | reverse complement strand
TCGTTGCCTTCACTTATCCCTTCAATGGCATTCCATCCTGTTACCTTGTGGTACATGACATAATTGTATTCTGCAGTATTGCCTGCAGGATAGAGCACTTCATACAATTCCCAGCTACTGATCTTTCCCAGTTTGACTTTTTCCTGTTCTACTTTCTTCCAGACTTCTTTCTGAAGCTTAACGAAATTGGCCCGCATGGCCGGTTTGACTTTTATGTATTCAATAACTACATATTGCCGTTTATCGGCCTGGGCATTCACCTTGACCGGAATAATAACGGACAACGCGAGAACAAACAGGACTACAGTAAAAATTCGGGTGCCAAAAAAACTTTTCATGACATAGCGTTTTGAGGTTAAGGGCGGGATAGAGACGATAAGAATCGGGTGAGGATATGATTATATAATATACGAAAAAAAAAGACCCGAAACAATAAGGTGAGAGTAAACGAAACAAAGAAGGGGTTATTTAACAATTAAAAGTCTCAAGCCAGCCCAAGGCGCTTCTTTGCGGCAGCAAGGTCTTCGGGGGTGTCTATACCAATAGCGCCGAAATCTGTTGTCACCATCCTGATCCGGATGCCATTTTCAAGATACCGCAACTGTTCGAGTTTTTCTATATTCTCCAAAGCGGAAACCGGCCATCTTACAAATTGTAAAAGCGCTTTTTTCCGGTATCCGTAAACTCCTATATGGCGAAAATATTTGAAAGAAGCCTCTGTATTTCTTTTATATGGTATAGGTGACCTGGAAAAAAGCAGTGCGAATCCCAGTTTGTCTGTCACAACTTTTACAATATTAGGGTTGTTGATCTGTTCTTCTGCATCTATAGTGTGCATCAGTGAGGCAACCTGCACGGTATCATCTTCAAAGGCTTTGAGCAGTTCTGCCAGGGCTTGTTTTTCCATGAAAGGTTCATCCCCCTGTACGTTAATGATCACATCCACGTCAAGATCCTCTATGGCTTCGGCAATGCGGTCACTGCCGCTTTCGTGTTCTTTCTTACTCATAACGGCAGTGCCGCCATGGGAAACGATCTCCCTGAAAATTTCCAGGCTGTCAGTAACCACCAGCACTTCGTCGAAAAGCCCAGTTGCTGCAGTATTTTCATACGTGTGCCGAATCACTGTTTTGTCACCGAGCATCTGCATGAGTTTGGCCGGGAAGCGGGTGGCAGCATAACGTGCAGGGATGACGGCGATCTTTTTCATTCGGTAAAAATAAACCAAATTCAGAGAGGTAGAGAGTCGGAGAGACAGAGAGAAAGAGTTGAGGATTCTTTCTCTCTGTCTCTCCGACTCTCTACCTCTCTAGAGCTTGCGGAACGGCCTCTTCATCAACTCCATAAAGTCTTCATCCTTCTCATTCGGGTAGTACCGGTCCAGACCGTATTTCAATTCTTTCGGATCGAGCGTAGTGTACGTGCCCAGCAACCTGTCCCAGATGGAAAACACGGCGCCATAATTTGAATCGGTATAGGGCTGCTTCCAGTGGTGGTGCACCTTGTGCATATTGGGCGATACCAGGATGTAGCTGATCGCTTTATCGAGGGCAGCAGGAAGTGAGAGGTTGGCGTGAGTGAATGCGGTGAAAAATACAACCAGCGTCTGGTAGATCATCACACCATACATTGGCAGCCCCGCGAGGAAGATCCCGATCATGAAAAACAATCCCCTGAACACCGATTCCAGTGGATGATGCCTTAGTCCGGTGGTTACATCCACGTTATTATCTGCATGATGTATGATATGCATGCGCCAGAACAGCGGCACCTTATGTTCTACAATATGAACCAACCATCCTCCAAAAAAATCAAGTACCAGGCAGGAGATAATAATGGTCCAGATCACATTGGCCTTCAGCCAATATATCAGCCCGAACTGACTGGCCCGGGTCCAGTCGGCGATCATCACGATAAAGATGGCAAGGAAGGTATGAATGATGAGGTGGATCACCGTAAAACTCAAATTGACCGCGGCATGCCTGGCCTTCGTCTTTTTATAATGCATGGTGACCAGCGGAATGGCCCCCTCAATGATCCAGAGCAGCAACATACCGCTTACCAGGAAGCCAAACCTCAACAGGGGCCGGTGTTCCAGGCCGTCAAAAAAAGCAACGAATGAGTCCATAGAACAATTTACGGATTATCGGATTAACGGATTGGCGGATTCCTCAGTTCATAAAAACCAAAGAATCCGCCAATTCGCAAATTAGTCAATCCGCTAATCTTATTGATTAAGCATCAGCGGCATCACCAGCATCAATAGGTCTTCATTCTCACCCTGCTCCTGCGGCTTGATGATCCCGGCTTTTGTGGGAGTGGAAAGCTCCATGCGCACTTCCTCGCTGTCGGTGGCCGACAGCATCTCGATCAGGAAGCGGGCATTGAAGGCGATCTGCATATCTTCCCCATCGTACTGGCATTTCATCCTTTCATTCCCTTCGAAGCTGAAATCCACGTCCTGGGCCGTCAGCTGCAGCTCAGAACCTGAAATGTTCAGCGCCACCTGGTTGGTGCTCTTGTTGGAGAAGATACTGACGCGGCGCAGTGCGCTCTGGAAATCAGTGCGGGCCACATTCATTTTATAAGGGTTATCGTTGGGAATAACCACTTTGTAGTCAGGGAACCTGGCATCGATCAGCCGGCAGACCATTTGAGTAGAACCATGGTCAACAAATAAGTGGTTGCTGTTATATGAGATCTTTAATTCGTCTTCATTATCCGGCAATGCGCTCTTTAAAAGATTAAGGGGCTTGCGCGGAACGATGAAACTATCCGCTTTTGGACAGCTTACGTCGGTCCTTTTGTATTTCACCAGGCGGTGAGCATCGGTGGCCACAGTAGTCAGCCCTTTTTTGTCCAGCTCAAAAAACACACCTGTCATGGCCGGTCTGAGGTCATCATTACTAACGGCAAACAGGGTTTTGTTGATCGCGGTCAGCAAAGCAGACGAAGTCATAGTGAAACCGGTTGTAGTGTCGGCAGACGGCTCTTTGGGGAAGTTATCCGGGTTCTCACCCATCACTTTATACTTACCATTGTCACTGGTGATCTCGATGCCAAAGTTCTTGTCGATGTTGAAAGTAAGCGGCTGTTCGGGGAGGTTTTTCAGGGAATCCATCAGGATTTTTGCCGGAATACAAACCTTTCCGCTGTCTTTGGCCTCAATATCCATATGGATCTTCATCACCGTTTCAAGGTCGGTAGCTACCACGGTGAGCCTGTTCTTCTCTATTTCAAAAAGAAAATCTTCCAAAATGGGTAGTACGGTATTTGCGTTGATAACACCATTGATCTGTTGCAGTTGTTTCAGCAACGCCGACGCGGATACGATGAACTTCATGAAGTTTTGGTTTGTGAGCAAATATAAGGGGGCGGGAATTATTAAAAACCGTGATTTTTAAACATTTTGCCCGTTAATCTAACTTAAATTGTGTGTACTTTTTATATCCTTAATTCAAATGTTTGATAAGCTCTTCGGATGGTTCAGGAAGAAGTCGGAGCCCCGCCCGGACATTATGTTTGGGAGGTACTCCGATAACAATAAAACTGTGCTCCAGGTTAACCGGTGGACGGATGCGGACAACCTGTTCAAGGAG
>JAHEFC010000424.1:630-3604 GCA_024640385.1 Sphingobacteriales bacterium | reverse complement strand
CTATAGTTACCTTGCGGGAATCCATCCAGAACAAAAGGCTGGAGTTTGGCTTTCGTAGTGTCAAAATAATCGATATAGAGAAAGCCTGGAGCCGGGAAAATATCGTCGTTCTGTCCTGCAGCCGGGATCTGGGTCATGCTTAATTCAGCACGATGGATCACTACATTTCCCTTTAGAGCTTTGAAAGCAGTAATGCCGGGAATTTTGATGACCGTATATGTACCTGGGGTTGTCTGAGCATACACTACACTATCTGGCCCCCCGCCAATGGTCTGCCCCACTTCCGAACCGGTATAATTTCTTGTGATATTATTTGCAAATGGTCCATTGATGGGCCAGCGCCAGGTTTTAAAGGTAGTGTCTTTTCTGGCAGCCGTATCATAACGGTAATAAATCCTGAGGTAACTATTAGAATCGCTGAGGGTGAAACCCATGAGTGCGTTGGCTGTTGAAGCGCCGGCAACATCGGGAACCACGGCAAATCCGTGAAGATATTCCTGCATCAGGGAATCCCTGTGCAATGGCTGTCCAGCCGAGGTATCCAGGGCCAGCAGTTCTCTTCCAAAATCATCACTCAGCCTAATTCGCAATTGATTGACCAGGGCCTGGTTCTTTGGAAAAATAGAATCATTCAGCACATTGGGTGCAAAGGTTCTGGATCCCAGCAACCTGGTATAGGAGAACTGGTCGGTAATACTATATAATGAGTCTCCCTTCATTGGGGCATCCAACTGGTATACATCGAATTTCTGTACCCGGTTTGTGTCACCGGTAGTGGATCCGGTCCATTTAAGTGCCAGGACTACCGAATCCAAATACAAACTATCCTTAGCCTCATAGGGATAAGGGTAATTTGGGGGATTCATGTAGAAATACAGGGAGCCATTGGTAGTACCGAACTGTGGATCATTACTTATATAACCTGCGGTCAGAGCCGGGGTTGAACCATCTACGGCGGTAAACAGCCTCGGCTGGCTGGAATCTGGAAATAAGAAATTCTCGGTGATCACTTCCAGAGTGGTATCGAAAGTGGTGATATTATCCACTGCCGGAATAAGTTCTGATCCTATGTCTGTGGTTTTGATCTTTGTACAGCTGAAAGCTGCAAAAAGGAGTATTATGATTACAGAAGATCCTCTCCAAAACTTGTTCCGATTCACCGGCAATTATTTATTCTTGTCCGCAAGGTCGCGATACAATTGTAAATAGTCTGTTAAATCAGAATCTGGATTGAACGGAATAACCTTCTTACCCCTCACCTTTCCAAACTCTTCAACAAGTTTCTTTTCTGTGCTGTCAGCTCCGAATGTAATGGCATCGGCATAGGTTGCACCGCCCCTGAACATGGCCGTGTTATTATTCTCTTTGAAAGGTTCCAGATCTTTCTCCTTGATAGTTGCGTGTATCTGGGCTTTCTTGATAAAATCTCCACCAAGCTTTTCCTTGAAGGTATTCTGCCCAATGGTATAGACAACTTTGCTATTGCCAAATACAGGCTCTTTCTTGTATACAGTTTTCAGGTAGCATGGTATCAGGCCTGTCATCCATCCCGATGCATGGATAATGTCAGGAGGCCAGCCGAATTTTTTTACGGTTTCAAGTGCCCCTTTGCAGAAGAAAATGCTCCTGAGCACATTATCATCGTACCATTTCTCATGTTCATCATTGAAAACGAATTTTCTTTTGAACATATCCTCGTTGTCGAGAAAATATACCTGGAGTCTCGCATTCGGCAGGGATGCCACCTTGATCTGCAGGGGAAAATCGTCATTATCAATAGAAACATTGATACCGGATAACCGCACCACTTCGTGTAACCTGTGCCTCCTCTCATTGATCACTCCGAAACGGGGCATAATGCACCTCACTTCGAATCCACTGTCATTTGCCTTGATGGCAAGCTTGTTTACGATCTCTGAAAACTCGGTGAGTTCCAGGTAGGGAGACATTTCGTTGGCAATGAATAAAATTCTTTTCTTTGCTACCATTTCCCGTTTACGTGTTAAATGAAATTAAGGGTCGAAAAGGTTTGCAAAGGTAAGGAATCTTGCTAAAACGGGCAGATTGATTTTAACTCAACCCGCTGCTATATGATCATTTTCAGGAAAATAGGTCTTTTGAAAAAACATCTTTCCGGGTTGAGATCGCAGGGAAAGATCGGGTTTGTTCCCACTATGGGGGCCCTTCATGCCGGCCATCTCCAACTGATCGGCATCTCAAAGAAAGAGAACCTTTATACATTATGCAGTATTTTTGTCAACCCCACACAATTCAATGATCCTCAGGATTTTCAGAAATATCCCATCACTATCGAATCAGATATTGCCAAACTTGAAAAACAGGGTTGTGATATCTTATTCTTTCCCTCTGCGGAAGAAATCTATCCCAATGGCCCGGCTGGCGGAAAGCACTATGAATTAGGCCATCTGGAACAGATCCTGGAAGGCAAATTCAGGCCGGGACATTTCCAGGGAGTTTGCCAGGTGGTGGATATATTGCTTGATATTACAGAGCCCGACAGGCTTTACCTTGGCCAGAAAGATTACCAGCAGTGTATGGTAATCCGAAAAATGATAGGCCTTACCGGCAGGTCAACAACTCTGCGGATCTGTGATACTGTCAGGGAAGCAGATGGCCTGGCTATGAGCAGCAGGAACATGAGACTGTCTTCCGAACAAAGGCAGGCAGCTCCTGCTATATTTCATGTTCTCATGGAAGCCGGGAAAGGCCTGAAAAAGGGGAGCCTATTACAGTTGCAAGAACAGGCCCTTGATCAACTTGAAAAAGCAGGTTTCAGAACCGATTATTTTGAATTTGCCAATGCTGAAAACCTGGAGATCATCAACGAGTGGGATGGTACTCAACCTTTGGTTGCCCTGGCTGCTGCGTTCCTTGGTGAAGTAAGACTGATCGACAACATGGTTCTTAACAACGGCGTATCAATTAACTAATAAGATTGAATTAACTTTACACC
>JAHEFC010000424.1:0-603 GCA_024640385.1 Sphingobacteriales bacterium | reverse complement strand
TTGTAATTACTGAAGCCAACCTGCATTATGTGGGGAGTCTGACTGTTGACGAAGACCTCATGGACGCCGCCAACCTGATTGAACATGAGAAAGTGACGGTGGTGAATGTGAATACAGGGAGCAGGTATGAGACCTACCTGATCCGTGGGAAACGGGGTTCAGGTGTCATATGCATGAACGGTCCTTCCGCAAGGCTGGGTGCAGTGGGAGATATCGTGATCATCTTCTCCTATGCACGCATGGATTTTGAGTTGGCAAAAACATTTAAACCCTGGGTTATATTTCCTGGTAAGGACAATAAACTGTGACGGGTTAACCCGTAATAGATGCGAAAAACAATCACTTCAGTCATTCAGTACGTTTTCTTCCTTGGACTGGGACTATTTCTTCTGTGGTTCACCACCCGAAACCTCACGAAGGAGGAAGTGACAATGATGAAAGAGTCACTCCGTGGTGCCAACTACCTGCTTGTGCTTCCGGCTATGGTGCTGCTGCTGGCGAGCCATTACAGCCGGGCATTGAGATGGAGAATCCTGATGGAACCCCTGGGGTTCAGGCCTTCCAGGGTAAATACCTTTTTTGCTGTGATGCTGAGCTATTTTT
>JAHEFC010000423.1 GCA_024640385.1 Sphingobacteriales bacterium | reverse complement strand
CGTGATGGGTGCCTGTGTTGCCGGAGGCGCCTATCTGCCCATCATGAGCGACGAAACGCTGATGGTAGAAGGCAATGGATCCATATTTCTGGCCGGCCCCTATCTTGTAAAGGCAGCCATCGGAGAAGATGCGGACCAGGAATTATTGGGAGGTGCCACAACCCATACCGAGATCTCAGGAATTGCTGACTATAAATTCAAAACAGAAGAGGAAACGCTGGACGAAGTGAAGCGGATCATCTCCCGACTCGGCAAACCTGAAGACGCAGGATTTGACCGGACAGCCTCCCGCCCGCCCTTAAAAGATCCACTGGAACTTTATGGGATCATGCCGGAAGACAGCACCAAGCCCTATGATATGCTGGAAGTGATAGAACGGATCGTAGACCAGTCTGAATTTGACCAGTTCAAAAAAGACTACGGAAAAACCATTCTCTGCGGATATGCGAGAATAGACGGATGGGCTGTTGGCATAGTAGCGAATCAACGCAAAATGGTGAAAAGCCGTAAAGGCGAAATGCAGATGGGCGGTGTGATCTATAATGACAGTGCTGATAAGGCAGCCAGGTTTATCCTGAACTGCAACCAGAAAAAAATCCCCCTTGTTTTTCTCCAGGACGTGACCGGATTCATGGTCGGAAGCCGTAGTGAACATGCTGGCATCATTAAGGACGGCGCCAAACTGGTCAATGCTGTTGCCAATTCCATTGTTCCCAAGATCACCATCATCATTGGGAATTCATATGGCGCAGGCAATTATGCCATGTGTGGCAAAGCTTATGATCCCAGGTTCATCTATGCATGGCCTTCTGCAAAGATCGCCGTGATGGGCGGAGAACAGGCTGCCAAAACACTTTTGCAGATCCAGGTATCGGCATTGAAATCCAGTGGCAGGGAGATCGGTGCCGATGAAGAAGCCAAACTGCTCAGCGAGATCACCAACCGCTACCAATTGCAGACCAGTCCCTACTATGCTGCAGCCCGCCTATGGGTGGATGGCATCATTGACCCGGTAACAACCCGGGAAAAGATCTCCGAAGGGATCAGGGCTGCCAATCAGAGCCCGGTTAACCATTCCATGAAACTGGGTGTATTCCAGGTGTAAATTTTTTACATATGGCAATTGTATCGATATACCAGGTGGACGCATTCACCGAACATGTTTTTGAGGGAAATCCGGCCGCCATTTGTCCACTACAGGCATGGCTACCCGATGATGTAATGCAGAAGATCGCCATGGAGAATAACCTGGCTGAAACTGCTTTCATTGTGGCCTATGAGGATGCCTGGCAGATCCGCTGGTTCACGCCTGCGGTTGAAGTAGCACTGTGCGGGCATGCGACACTTGCAGCCGCACATTGTTTTTATGAACAGCTTGGTTATGACAAAAAAGAGATCAGGTTTTTTTCAAAAAGCGGGTGGCTTACGGTAAGTAAAAAAAACAATGGGCAGTTGACACTGGATTTCCCGGCTGATCATGCCACTGAAATAACTGTGCCGCCAGAAGCCATATTTGAAGGGCTCGGCATAAACCACTGTACGGTTTACAAAGGCAAATTCGACTACCTGCTGGAACTGGAAAATGAAGCCGCAATTAAGGCTCTGAAACCCGATTTCAGGAAATTGGGCACACTGGATTCACGTGGTATCCTGGTCACGGCAAAAGGCGATCATTCTGATTTTGTATCCAGGTGCTTCTTTCCACAGTCAGGGATAGACGAAGATCCTGTCACCGGATCCGCCCACTGCTTACTGACCACATACTGGCATAGTAAAACCGGCAGGAACATTTTCAGTGCAATACAGTTGTCTGCCCGGAAAGGGAGTATGGAATGTGAATTGAAGGGTGACAGGGTGCTGATGACCGGATCTGCCAAAACTTATTTAAAAGGGGAAATCTATATCTGATGGTAAATGAAAACGGCCTGACGATATATACCGATGGGGCCGCCAGGGGCAATCCCGGCAGAGGAGGATATGGAACCATCCTTATGTGGAAAGGCAAAACCAGGGAGCTTTCAGCCGGCTATCGGCATACCACCAATAACCGTATGGAGATCATGAGTGTGATCGCCGGCCTGGAAGCACTGACCAGGAAAGGGCTGGATATCGAGATCTATTCTGATAGCCAGTATGTTGTGAAAGCGGTAAAGGAAGGCTGGCTGAACAACTGGATCAAAACCAATTTCAAAGGCGGGAAAAAGAACCCTGACCTTTGGCGACGGTACCATGAACTGGCAAAAGGCCATAAGATCCGTTTTCACTGGGTCAAGGGACATGATTCAAATCCTTACAATAACAGGTGTGATGAGTTAGCAACCGCTGCTGCCGATGGAAACAATCTATTGGTAGATGAAGGATATGAATCTCAGATACTTTAGAATGATTTTTTTCGTTAATAATGAGCAATTTAGCAGGAATTGATGAAAGAGCCGCTTAGAATTGGAATCGAAGCCCAGCGTTTGTTCAGGCCCAGAAAACACGGCCTGGAGATCGTTGCCCTGGAATCCCTGAGAGAATTACAGTCATTGGACCACCTGAACCAGTATTTCATTTTTGTAAAAGATGATACTGACAGTCAGTGTTTGAAGGAGACTGAAAACTTTCATATTGTGGTATTACCCTCATGGAACTATGCCATCTGGGAACAGGTCATACTTCCTGCTGCCATAAAAAAATATGACCTTGATATCCTGCATTGCACAGCCAATACTGCCCCTGTGATCAATAGTGTACCCACAGTGATCACTATACATGATATCTATTTCCATAAAAGGGCCAGTCTTACCGGTACTACCTACCAGCGATTCGGCAATCTGTACAGGCGAATGATCTTTCCCCGCCTGGCGAATTTTCAGCACCTGGTCACCGTTTCTGAATATGAAAAGAACAATATTGTCAGTACACTTAAGATGGACCCCGACACCATCACAGTGGTACCCAATGGTGTAAATCCCAAATTCAGGGTGATCACAGATCCTGATGCATTGCAGCGTGTGCAGAAAAAATACCATCTGCCCGGGAACTTCATTCTTTATTTTGGTAATACTGCTCCCCAGAAGAACTCCAGGTATACGATCCATGCGTTTCGTGAGATCAATAAACAATACCCTGATATCACACTGGCAGTGGTGGATCCGTCTGACAACTACATCAATTCAATTGCATCAGAAATACTGACAGAAGAGGCTAAACAAAAATTGTTGATCCTGAGTTTCATTGAGCACGATGATCTCCCCGCAGTATATTCCATGGCCAGGATCTTCATCTTCCCCTCACTACAGGAGAGTTTTGGATTACCCATACTTGAAGCGCAGGCATGTGAAACACCTGTGATCACCTCCAATGCAGCGGCCATGCCCGAAACTGCAGGTGGAAGCTGCCTTTTGATCGATCCCCTGGACCCGCTATCGCTTTATATCTCCATCGATAAACTACTGAAAGATGAAAACCTCAGCACCAGCCTTGTTCAAAAAGGTAAGCTGAATGTGCAGAAATACAGTTGGTCCAAAACCGCAGAAAAACTCCTGCAGGTTTACCACATGATTCACGAAAAAGACAACAAGAAAAAGCTTAAGAAGGCCTTACACTAAGGCTCCTGTTCACCAGGTGATAAGC
>JAHEFC010000120.1 GCA_024640385.1 Sphingobacteriales bacterium | reverse complement strand
GGAACTAAGGCTAATCTCCTGGTAGGTGGTGATAAGAATACGCTGCTCGCGCAGACTATGACCCTTGGTCTCAATATTGGTCTGAATTCATCACTGAAATCATTCACACTCGAGAACAAGTACCTGGTAACAGGCTCTTCAGACGATTGTGGTGAAACTCCTGATGGATTGACAACTCAGTGCTTCAAGTTCTCTGTTTCATCCAGCATGAACGTGAACGGTATAGCAGGTGTTCAGGTAGAAGATATCTGGATCCTGGGTAACAGGGCACTGAAAGGGGAAGCATTGCCAGCTGGTGTAACACTTTCTGCTATCGCAGGCGCTGCTGATATGGTTAACAACGCATTCGATGAGTGCCGCGTACCGTTGAGGTGGTCTGAAACAGATGCTTGCAGTGGTGCTGCTAACACGCTTGCAAACTTGAACACCGAAACTTTCGGTTCATCAGCAAACAGCTCATCTGCTCTGGGTAAAGAACTGACCGTGAAAGCTTATCCAAATCCATTTAAGGACAGGGTATTCTTCAGGTTCACTTCTCCAGTATCAGGTAAAGCACAGGTAGAGATCTTTGACATGACAGGACGCCGTCTTGAAGTGATCAACAAAGGTCAGGTAATTGCAGGAAGAGAGAATACAGTAGAATACACTGTACCTGCTTCCAACCGCAATTCTATCATCTACAGGGTTTCTGTTGACAAGTTCTCCGTGAACGGACGATTAGTATCCCCTGGTATAAACAGGTAATGGAAAACCATAACCTTAAATCAAAAACCCCCGCGAAAGCGGGGGTTTTTTTAATGTGGGAATGTGAGGAATGTGAGGAATGTGATAAATGCGGGGAACCTCAATACATTCATTGAATTGTTAAAGAATCTAGCTTTTTTATCTCTTGCATTTTCTGGCTAGCTTGTTAACCGGTAAGCACACAAAAAATAAAATCTGAAAACCCGATGAATAATTAGCTCAGGCTCTTGCCCCATAATTCAACTTCCGCGCGCTGTTTGTAATTGCGGGTATCGTACCATAATACGATCTTGCTGACCTGGTGAAGTGTATTGTTCAGGCTGATCTCGCGGCTTTCAGAACCCGCAGGCACATCGTTCCTTAATTCCACTTCTTTCCTGGTTCCATCGCTGAACCAGATCTCGCATTTGTGAAGATTGACGCCCCCGGTGATCACTTTGATCTTTATCGTGTATACTGGCTTACCTGCGGTATTGGTGACGGTACTTACGCCTTTGTCGGTAGGTTCTATGGTGCTTTGTCCCATTTTGCCCCAAATGGTCTGGCCGGTTTCAATCCGGGTGCCCTTTAATATGGATGGCGACCTGAACGAGACCAGGGTCAAAGAGAGCGCAGCAGCTCCCAGCATGATTTTTCCATAGTTTTTCAAAACGCACAATTTGGTTATCAATAGGAGATCGGTACAGAAAAATAAACAAACCGGACGGCACATGCAAGCTTGAGCAATGGGTCATTTATTGTGTAAAAGCCTGTTTATTTATCCACTGATTCCGGGTTATGGGTAAAAATACTGTGCCGTCGGTAGCAGCTAGCAGAAAAAATGCTGGAACCTGCAACCCGGAACCTGCAACCTGCTAAAGCTACCTGAACACATTTTTTCCCTATTTTTGCCCTCCAAAACCAATTTATTAATGGGCAGGATCATACAATTCCGGGAAGCTTTAAGGGAAGCCATGTCTGAGGAAATGAGAAGGGACGACCGCGTTTTCCTACTGGGTGAAGAAGTTGCTGAATATAACGGTGCTTATAAAGTCAGCCAGGGTATGCTGGACGAGTTCGGACCCAAAAGGATCATCGATACCCCCATTGCTGAACTGGGATTCACTGCAGTTGCTGTTGGCGCAGCCCAGAACGGCCTCAGGCCCATCGTTGAATACATGACCTGGAATTTTGCCGTTCTTCCGCTTGACCAGATCCTGAATACTGCTTCAAAAATGCTGGCCATGAGTGGCGGACAGGTCGGTTGCCCGATCGTTTTCCGTGGAGCTAATGGGTCAGCAGGGCAATTAGGTGCACAGCACTCCACAGCTTTTGAAAGCATGTATGCCAATATCCCGGGTTTGAAAGTGATCTCTGTTTCCAACCCTTACGATGCCAAAGGCCTTTTAAAAAGCGCTATCCGCGACGATGACCCTGTCATTTTCATGGAGTCTGAAGTAATGTATGGAGAAAAAGGTGAAGTGCCCGAAGAAGAATATCTCATCCCCATTGGTAAGGCCGATATCAAGCGCGCCGGAACTGATGTAACGATCGTCTCTTTCAATAAAATGATGAAGGTGGCACTGGGTGCTGCCGAAGAACTGGCTAAGGAAGGGATCAGCGCTGAAGTGATCGATCTCAGAACCATACGTCCGCTCGACTGGATGACCATTCTCGAAAGTGTAAAGAAAACCAACAGGCTGGTGATCGTGGAAGAGCAGTGGCCTTTTGCTTCAGTGAGTTCTGAGATCACGTATAAGATCCAGAAAGAAGGTTTCGATTACCTGGACGCACCCATCCGCAGGATCACTTCTGCAGATGCGCCTATGCACTACGCGCCTAACCTTGTTGCACTGTATCTGCCGGATATCCCGCGCACGGTGAAACTGGTGAAAGAAGTGATGTACCTCAAGAAGTAAAAACTAAAAAATAAAAAATAAAAAAGTCAAAAATGGATCTCTGTTTTTGACTTTTTAGTTTTGGATCAGGCCATGAAAAAGTTGCTGTTGGCTATTTTAGCGATGATCAATGTTCTGCCGCTGGTTGCGCAGGACAGTATCCGTTCTATGAACGCGATCGAAGTGCGTGGCTTTGAGACCCGGACCTCGCAGCAGAACGTACCTGCTTCCATCAGCACCATTACCAACCGTGACCTGCAGCGTTTCTCCAATACCACCCTGGTTCCCGTATTCAATACTGTCGCAGGCGTGAGGATGGAGGAACGTTCCCCGGGAAGTTATCGCCTGTCTATCCGCGGCAGTTTACTTCGGTCGCCCTTTGGCGTTAGAAACGTAAAGATCTATTGGAAAGATATCCCGCTTACCGATGCCGGTGGGAACACCTACCTGAACCTGGTGGATTTTAATGGCCTGGGGCAGGTTGAAATTCTGAAGGGTCCTGCAGGATCAGTATATGGAGCGGGAACGGGCGGGGTGGTTACCCTGAGTGAGCCGGGTTGGACAGAAGGGAAAAAGAACCGTTTCATGGCGCAGTTGAACGGAGGTTCTTTTGGAACCTTTGGGGCTGTTGCAAAATGGCAGGGAGGAACAGAAAAACTGAACGGACAGGTGCTGCAATCGCATTATCAGTCCAATGGATATCGTCAGAACAGCAGGATGCGCAGGGATATGACGCTGGCCAACCTGAACTGGCAAACGGGCAGAAAAAATAAACTGGAAGCCCTGTTCCTTTACGGTAACCTGGCCTATAGAACCCCCGGGGGACTTACCCTGGCCCAAATGAATGCCGACCCCACCCAGGCCAGGCCGGGCACACCGGTCACCCCCGGTGCTGTTCAGCAACAGGCTGCGGTTTACAATAAAACAGTGGTAATTGGCTTCACTGACCGCTATTCTTTCAACGATGACTGGTCCAACAGTACAACAGTAACCGGCTCGTTCACTGATTTTGAAAATCCCTTCATCACTAACTATGAAAAACGGAAAGAAGACGGGTTTGGCCTGAGAACTAAATTCCAGTACCTCAAAAAAAACGGGAATACAGTGATCAACTGGACCACGGGAGCTGAATTGCAGTACCTGTATTCCACTATCGACAGTACTGGTAACAATGGGGGCGTGCCGGACAACAACCTGGTCAGGGATAATGTGAGGTCAAATCAGCAATTTATTTTTACTCAACTTGAACTTCGATTTTTTAATAAACTGACCCTGCAAGCAGGATTGAGTATCAATGACTATGGATACAATATTGAACGGACAATTCCTCCTTCGCCAGCTGTCGACCTGGGCTTTGACATGCAGTTGGTTCCCCGTATGGCAGCACTCTACCGCATAACCGAAAATATCTCCCTGCATGCTTCTGCCTCAAAAGGTTATTCAGCTCCCAGTCTTGCTGAAGTACGCCCTTCCGCCGGCGGTATCTATTCCGATCTGCAGGCCGAACATGGATGGAACTACGAAACGGGTATCAAAGGCTCGGGCTGGAGATCCAGGTTCAATTTCGATCTTACGGTATTTAGCTTCAGGCTTGAAGATGCCATTGTAAGGCGTATCAATGCCTCGGGAGCGGAATATTTTGTCAATGCGGGTGGAACCAGGCAAAACGGAGTGGAGGCTTCTATGGAGAGCTATTTGATCAATAACACCCATGGCTCTTTGAGGCAATTACGGATCTGGGGAAGTGCCAGTTTCTTTGATTTTATTTTTTCGGATTATAAGGTCAATAACAATGATTACTCGGGGAACAAACTCACCGGGGTGCCTTCAAAAGTTATTCTTGCTGGCCTGGATGCATCGTTCAAAGCTGGTTTCTATCTGAATGCCAGTTTCAACTACACATCTTCCTTACCGCTTACCGATGCCAATGATGTATTTGCGAACGATTACAGGTTATGGCAGGGAAGGATAGGATGGCGGCATAAATGGAAAAACCTATTAACCACCGAAATATTTGCTGGTATCGACAATGCAGGGAATGAGCTTTACAGCCTGGGAAATGATATAAATGCTTTTGGCAGAAGGTATTATAACCCGGCCCCGGAAAGAAATTATTTTGCCGGCTTGAGGGTTAGCTTCTGATGATTAACTTTAGGATTAAACATCTTACATGTCGAATGTTCTGATCATTGATGACGAAAGGGCGATACGCAAAACACTGTCTGAGATCCTGTCTTACGAAGGATATAAGATCGATGAAGCAAGTGATGGCGAAGAGGGACTGAAAAAATTCAGGGAGAAGGCTTACGATGTGGTGCTGTGTGATATCAAAATGCCCAAACTGGACGGCATAGAATTTCTCGACAAGGCCCGGGAGTCCAATCCGGATGTGCCGGTGATCATGATCTCAGGACATGGCACCATTGAAACTGCGGTGGAGGCGGTAAAAAAAGGGGCGTACGACTATATTTCCAAACCGCCGGATCTGAACAGGCTGTTGATCACCATTCGCAACGCCACAGACAAAACCAACCTGGTCACCGAAACCAAAGTATTACGCCGGAAGGTCACCAAGGTTGAGGAGATGATCGGTGAATCTTCAGCCATCCTGAAGATCAGGGACACTATAGAAAAAGTTGCACCCACTGATGCAAGGGTGCTTATAACAGGGGAGAACGGAGTGGGCAAGGAACTGGTGGCAAGATGGCTGCATGAAAAAAGCAACCGCAACAAATCCCCGTTGATCGAAGTGAACTGTGCAGCCATTCCAACCGAGCTGATTGAGAGCGAACTGTTCGGTCATGAAAAGGGGTCGTTTACTTCTGCTGTTAAACAGCGTATAGGAAAATTTGAACAGGCACATGGCGGGACTTTATTTCTTGATGAGATCGGTGACATGAGTTTGAGTGCCCAGGCCAAAGTATTACGCGCATTGCAGGAGGGCAAGATCACCAGGGTAGGTGGAGACAAAGACATCAGTGTTGATGTAAGGGTGGTGGCAGCCACCAATAAAGACCTGCTGCAGGAAGTTGAGGAAAAGAATTTCCGCCTCGACCTATACCACCGCCTGAGTGTGATTATCATACATGTTCCCTCACTCAATGAACGGCGGGATGATATACCTGCCCTGGTGCACCATTTTCTCCATGCCATATGTTCTGAATACGGGATTCCGGTAAAAGGGATTGATAAAGAAGCGATCGAAGCGCTCAAGCAGAATAACTGGACCGGAAATATCCGGGAACTCAGGAATGTGGTGGAAAGGCTGATCATACTTTCCGGCAAAACCATCACTGCTGAAGATGTTGCCAGTTACGTGATGTTGAGGGGCTGATCAGCTATCGAGATCGTTCAGAAAATCCTGCACCTGGCTGAAAATCCTGATGCCCTCTTCAACGGCAGGTTCCAGGTTCCTGAAACTGTATCCGGCTACTTGTATTTGCAGATCGGGGAAATTGATTGTAAGATCTTCGAGAAATCCTCCCGTTTCCCTGTTGGTGAAATTAGTGGCCATGAAAAGAAACAGGTGGGTGAAGGTTTTTTTCTGCAGGAATTCTTTGATGTATTCGGCGCTGGTATCGATCCCGAAGAGAACATGGTCTATTCCCCGCTGCTTCAGGCAGTATTGGACAAAAAGCAGCGGTATTTCATGATATTCCAATGGAGGGTTGAAGAGTATATATTTCCTAAGACTGTTTTTTTTCTTCAGCGGCAGCTGGTTCGTTGCCATCAGGATCTTGTTCCTGATAATATTTGATGCAAAATGTTCCTGAGCCGGGATAACATTACCCGTCATCCACAGCAGGCCGATCTTATTGAGAAATGGATATATCACCAGGATCATTGCTTTTTCCATTCCCAGGGTATGGATCGAGTTATCCAGCGCAGTTCTGAACAGTTCTTCATCAAAATCCATGGAAGCTTCCATGAGTTGGTTGATGAAGACTTCGTGAGTCCCTTTGGATTTGAATTCAAGTGAAAGTGATTTGATCTGCTTCTCATCCATATCAGCTATACGGGATATTTTATAGCCCTGGCCGTAGAGGTAGGATATCCGGAGGATATGTTTGAGGTCATCGATCCCGTATAAGCGGTGATTACTGTCCTTCCGCAAGGGACGAATGATGCCATAGCGCTGCTCCCAGGCCCGCCATGTATGCGCCTTGATCCCGCTCAGATTTTCTATGTCCCTGATGGTGAATGTATTCATGATGAGCCCGTTAAAAATAGAAAATAACGGGTATTCCGGGTAGTAAATCTGTTAATGCTTTTATAATATAGCGTTAGATTGTAACTTATTTGTAAACGGGCCGACAAATCCTGAGTCGTTGAATTATAGTATTTTTGGCCACATTTTAAACAACCCGCATGAGTTTCGGCTGGATCATTTTCATTCTCGCTACGATTGGTTTCCATATTGGCCTTTATGGCATGTTCAAAAAAGCAGGGATCACATCCTGGAAAGCACTAGTTCCATATTACAACACCTGGGAAATGGTGGAAAAGATGGAACTCAAAAAATACTGGTTCTGGCTGCAGTTCATACCCATCGTAGGGCAGTTCATCAGCATCTGGATATATATAAAATTTGTTGAACATTTTGGCAGGTTTTCCGTACTCCATCATGCAGCTGCGGTTTTCATTCCATTCATTTATTTCCCTTACCTGGGATTTTCTAAGAATGAAAGATATGCAGGGCTAAGGGTGGTGAAGGACTACAGGAAATCCTCCACGCGGGAATGGATAGACGCAGCTGTGTTTGCCGTTGTTGCTGCAACCATTATACGAACCTTTGTATTTGAGGCCTATACCATACCAACCGGCTCCATGGAAAAAACCCTGCTGGTGAATGATTTTCTATTTGTAAATAAATCCAGTTACGGGCAGAGGCTTCCCAACACGCCGTTATCATTTCCCTTCGTGCATCATACACTTCCCATTTTTAATTCAAAGAGCTACCTGGAATGGATCAGGATCCCATATAAGAGAATTTTTGAAAGCCCGGTGGAAAGAAATGACGTGATGGTTTTCAATTATCCGGTTGGGGACACAGTGATCAAGGAGTTCCAGTCTGAGATCAATTATTACGATTACCTGCGTGCCTACCAGGAAAGGGGCGGAACCAGGGAGCAATTGCTTGCAGAAAGAGATGACATTATCGTCAGACCTGTTGACAAGCGTGAGAATTTCATCAAGCGCTGCGTAGGTATTCCTGGTGATACCATTAAAATTGTTGACGGGGTTTTATATGTTAACGGCCAAACGGGTGAGCAGCCACCCAAGTCAGAGACCTATTATTATGTCACTACCAATGGGAAGGAATTTTTCTCCGAAGAGTTTCTGAAAAATGAACTCAATGTAGATCTTGACGACCCTGAACAAAGGGATGTGATGCAGGTGCCCGGAGTGCCTAATACCTGGAGAATGAACCTGACCAATGATCAGATCGACAAAGTGAAAGCGCAGCCATTCATAGCGCCAGGCGGAATGAAGAAGGATCTTAACACTGCCGGATTTGGAAATACATTTCCTTACGACAGTACCCATTATAAATGGTCGGAAGATAATTTTGGGCCTTTATGGGTTCCAAAGAAAGGAGCCACTGTGACGCTTACGCATGAAAACATAGCCATCTACAGGAGGATCATAGACGTGTATGAGGGCAATGACTTTGAAGAAAAGAGTGGGATCTTTTTGATCAACGGCCAACAGACGAATACTTATACGTTCAAGATGAACTATTACTGGCTGATGGGAGATAACCGCCATAACTCACAGGATTCAAGGTTCTGGGGATTTGTTCCTGAAGACCATGTGGTGGGCAAAGCGTCCCTGATCTGGTTCAGCTGGCAAAACGGGCCAAGATGGGGCAGGTTGTTTCGCAGCATTAAATGACCATACATGCACAAACACACAGCTGGTTTCGAATATGAAGTGTATGAAAGCTTAAGTCAGCTTTCTCCGGAAGATGCCAGTCTATTGGTGAAAGCAAGGGCTGTGACAGAAAGTGCCTATGCTCCTTATTCAACTTTCTATGTGGGAGCTGCGGCATTGCTTGAGAACGGTGAAGTGGTAACAGGGACCAACCAGGAGAATGCTTCTTTCCCTGCCGGTATCTGTGCGGAAAGGGTGGCCCTGGCAGCCGTATCGTCTTTACATCCGGATATACCCATTAAAACGATGGCCATAAGCTATAACGGGAATGGCATTCCAAGCGATCATCCCATTTCTCCCTGTGGCGTTTGCAGGCAGGTGTTGACAGAATATGAAGGTAGAATAGGGGCGCCAGTCAGGCTGGTGTTGGGCGGTTTGAAAGGGGAGATCTACATTATACCTTCGGCCAGTGCTTTACTTCCCCTGGCTTTTACTTCTGATGAATTGCCCTGATCTATTCAGAACCAACTTCTCCAAGGATCAGCTGGATGGCAGTGGCCGCCAGTTTCTCCCGGAACAATGCATTGATGTACCTGTCTTGCGCTTCAATAAGGCTTAACTGCGCCTGGCGCAGTTCAATGGTATTTCCCTGGAGTTTCTTGAATCGTTCGGTGGAAATGAAATTATTTTCTTCGGCGATCTTCACGTTGATCCTTTCCACTTCAGCAACATGTGCGGCGTTACGGAACTCTTCAAAAGCAACATAGACATCCCGTTGCAGCTGGGTTCGTATCAGTTCGGTTTGCAGCTTCTGTTGTTTTTGCTGAACCTCATTTACTTTCAATTGCGTTTTGAAAATGTTAGAGTTGTAAATGGGGATACCCAGCCCCAGCCCGATATTGGGACCATAGGTCTGGTTGGTCAGGAAGAAGCCACCTGTTGCCTTGGTTCTGTTATAACTGGTTGTGCTGTTAAGGCTCAGAACCGGAAGTCTCTGTGAATTGATGATCCTTCTTTCTTCAACCAGTACAGCCCTTTCTCTTTCAGCGATCAGGAGTGTTAGGTTCTGGGAATCTATCTTTGAAATAGCAAGATTATAATCCAGTTGCGGGATCTGGAAAGTAGAGTCAGATACAGCAAAGTCCAGATCCGCAGGGCGCTTCAGGATGGTATTTAAAATGGCTTTGTTATTCTTTATCTGCTGTTCAATATTGTTCAGGTTAATACGCTGTTCATTCATATCGATGCCTGACTGCAGCATATCCGTTTTGGCAGCGCTTCCCACATCGAATCTTGTTTTCGCAATATTGTACCGCTCTTCTGAAAGTGCTATAATTGCCTGTGTGGCTTTTACCTGCTGGTTCAGCCTGACGATATTATAATACGCGATCAGCACATCGAAAGAGATCCGCTGCATTTCCTGTGTCACACTCAATTCTCCGATCTTCTCCAGTTCTTCATACCTCTTTTTGGTGGCGGTGATCCGGCTTCCATTATAGATTCTCCAGGTGGCCTGCAAGTTGGCATTGAGCACGTTATTGGTAACGCCGTTACGCTTGATCTCACTGCCGTTGGACAATACCTGGTTAAGGTTGGATATGGCTTCTGTATTGGAGATGTTGGCATTGACCGTTGGCCAT
>JAHEFC010000422.1 GCA_024640385.1 Sphingobacteriales bacterium | reverse complement strand
GTTTTCCGTGGGTATGGTGGGGTGCTTCAAGGGCTATCATTCGAATAAAGGAACGGAAGGTGTAGGGATCTCCGCAAACTCAGCTGTTGTTCTTTCCTCTATGCTTATATTCCTGATCGACCTTATTGCTGTTCAGATTACTGATCTATTAGGCCTGAATTAATGGAAACACACAGTACCATAGAAAAAAATCCAACCGCACAAGCTGCCTCAGAGCCTGTTATCAGGATCAGGGGATTGAAGATCGCTTTCGGATCCAATACCGTACTTGATAACTTCAACCTCGACCTGGAAAAAGGAGAAAGCATCGTAGTGCTTGGAAAATCCGGTTCCGGCAAATCTGTACTCATAAAATGCATCATCGGCCTGTTACAACCGGATGATGGCGAAATTCAGGTATTCGGGGAAAATGTACTGAACATGGGTCATGATCAACTCGACAAGATCCGGGCCCGTGTAGGTTTCCTGTTCCAGAGCAATGCGCTGTACGATTCAATGACCGTGAAGGATAACCTGGAATTTCCTTTGCGCCGGCACTGGATACAGATCGAACAGAATGTGGTTGATGAAATGGTTCTGGAAGCGCTGGGCAATGTAGGGTTGGCACACACAGTAAATATGATGCCTTCAGAATTATCAGGAGGTATGCGCAAAAGGATCGCTCTGGCGAGAACACTGATCCTGAAACCTGAGATCATCCTGTATGATGAACCCACTACAGGCCTTGATCCCATAACAGGCAGGGAGATCAGTGAGCTCATGGTAGAGATAGCAAAAAAATACAAAACCAGTTCACTGATCATTTCACATGATATGAAATGCGTAAAAAGAACTGCTGACAGGATAGCGGTGCTGATCAACGGAAAATGTTATAAACTTGGAACTTATGACGAGCTGAGATCATCACCCGATCAAATGATAAAACAATTTTTTGAATAACTGATCTATGGCTAAACAACCTAAAGACCTGGTAAAGCTTGGCATATTCATCCTTTCAGGCATACTGCTGCTGATCATTGCCTTATTCCTTATCGGGAAAAACCAGCACCTTGTAGGTTCGCATTATTCACTGCGCACCCACCTGGCAAATGTTGCAGGCCTCAGGATCGGGAACAATGTCAGGTATGCGGGAATAGAAGTCGGCACCGTAAAAACCATAGAGATCATCAACGATACCACTGTAGAAGTCACCATGCTGATCAACAAAAAAATGAAAAGCGTGATCCGGAAAAATGCATTGGCAAGCCTTGGCGCAGACGGACTCATGGGCAATAAGGTTTTGAATATAGTTCCCAGGGAAGGCGGTGCAGAACTGGCAGCAGACGGATATCTGCTTGCTTCACAAAAATCAGTTGAATTTGATGACATACTCAGAACGCTGGCCAGTACGGGTGAGAATATCAATGTGATCTCGGCCGATCTTAAACTGACTGTAGAAAGGATCAATAACAGTAAAGGGTTATGGAAGTTACTGTCTGACAGCGGCCTTGCCGTTAACCTGCGTAAAGCATCCAATAACCTGGAAAAGGCAACGGTCAATGCAGAATTGATGACAAGGGATGTGAGGGATATCATTGCAGACGTAAAAGCAGGAAATGGACCTGCCGGTGCCATTCTTCGTGATACAGCTATGGCAGCTTCGTTAAGAACATCGGTCAGTCAACTGGAAGAGA
Source organism: Sphingobacteriales bacterium (assembly GCA_024640385.1). Classification (GTDB taxonomy): domain Bacteria; phylum Bacteroidota; class Bacteroidia; order Chitinophagales; family Chitinophagaceae; genus Pollutibacter. The sequence continues at coordinate 1,981 of JAHEFC010000422.1, read as the reverse complement.
TCGCAAATAATGCCGGCTCACTGGCCAATGACCTGGACACTATTGCACAGAGTATCAACAGGGCAGTTGAAGTAGGGCCAGGGACCGTCAACCTTGTTCTGAAAGACACAGCTGTTTCAGGAAATATCAGGAGAACATTGGCCAATGTTGAAAAAGGCACGGCCTCCTTCAACGAGAATATGGAGGCAATGAAGCATAATTTCCTTTTCAAGGGTTACTTCAAAAAACAGGAAAAAGAAAAAGCCAAGCTGGAAAAAGAGCAACAGAAAAATTAAACCTCAGGCCTTATTGTACATTTTCAATACCGGCTCCCTGAGTCCGGCCGCAGCAGGAGTTGTATAGAAATAAATGATCTCGGCCATGGCGCCGGGGTCCATCCATTTGGTGAAATCCGCGTCCGGCATTGAGGCCCTGTTTTGTGGGGTATCAATAGTGCTTGGGACAATCACGGCCGAAACTACATCTGTCCCTTTTGCCTCCTCATTCATCAGTTCCGCCAGCCGGAATATCAGGGACTTGCTCAGGCCATAGGCCGTCAAACCTTTACTATTCCGCATATCGAGTCCTGGCTTTGAACCCACCAGGAAGATCCGCCCCTTGCCTTTTCCCAGCATATTCAGAAAAACAGGCCTGGCTACATGGTAGGCTGTTTCAAAATTCAACCTGAGTTGAGCCATGATATCTCCCGAACCGGTATCTTTTATGCCTCCTTTTGCAAAACCGCCCGCTGTGAGTATGGCAACCTGAACGTCACCGTGTTTTGAGATGATGTCTTGCACCGTTTGCCCGGTTTTGGCTTCATTGTTCAGATCTGCCTCAAATTTGTCGAATAACGGAGAATCGATGTCCAGAGGGGCTTTGTCGCCCGGGATCACGATGGCGGAAACACGGTCACCGGCAGCTAAAAACCTGCTGATCATGGTTTTACCAAGGTTGCCGCTGGCCCCGGTTACTAAGATATGTTGCATACCACTAAATTACATAGAAACACAGAGACACAGAGGGGGAACGCGGAGACACAGAGAAAAACACATAGGAGCAGAGACACGGAGGGGGACACAGAGACACAGAGAGATTTCTCCGTGTCTCCGCGTTTTTCTCCGTGTCTCTGTGTTTTTCTCTGTGTCTCTGCGTCCATTTACGAAATACGGAAAAACCACCGCCCTGTTTAACCATTTAACCCTTCTGATGTTGATTATTCCGACAGTTGAAGGAAATTTGCAGCTTAACCTGAATTAAGGGATATGTACGAAGAAAATGATGATATTTTAGAACAGGTAACCTCATCCGAATATAAATACGGATTTGTAACTGACATCGAAGCCGATTCAGCTCCCAAAGGGCTGAGTGAGGACATTGTACGATTCATTTCAGCTAAGAAAAAAGAACCGGAATGGTTGCTGGAATGGAGGCTGAAGGCCTACCGCCAGTGGCTGAACATGGTTGAGCCCAAATGGCCCAATGTTCATTATCCGGCCATCAATTACCAGGATATCATCTACTATTCCGCCCCAAAACAAAAGGTTGCACCGAACAGTCTTGACGAAGTAGACCCCGAGCTGAGGAAAACCTTTGAAAAATTGGGCATTTCCCTGACCGAACAGAAAAGGCTGACGGGGATAGCGGTAGATGCGGTTATGGACAGTGTTTCTGTTGCCACCACTTTTAAAGAAGAACTGGCTGAACTGGGCATCATATTCTGCTCCATGTCCGAAGCCGTTCAGGAGCATCCTGAATTAGTAAAGCAATACCTGGGGTCAGTGGTGCCGGCTACAGACAATTATTTCTCGGCCTTGAATTCAGCAGTATTTACGGATGGTTCTTTTTGCTTCATCCCCAAAGGGGTAAGATGCCCGATGGAGCTGTCGACTTATTTCAGGATCAATGCTGCCAATACCGGGCAGTTCGAAAGAACACTTATTGTTGCCGAAGAAGGAGCTTATGTGAGTTACCTGGAAGGCTGTACTGCGCCTATGCGTGA
>JAHEFC010000119.1 GCA_024640385.1 Sphingobacteriales bacterium | reverse complement strand
GAGAAGAATTTCTCTCCGGCTCTCCACTACCATTGACAGACGGTGTGTTTGGTCCTGACGGTGCCCTGTATTTTCTCACAGGCGGGAGAAATCTCGAATCAGACCTGTATCGTGTGTATTATGTAAATGGAAACAAAAAGGTTGCGCCACTAACTCCGCCTGTCTTGAATGAAGACCACAAGATCAGGAGAAAACTGGAAGCATTACACACTGGCATAACTGAAAACGCAATAGACATTGCATGGCCTTACCTGGGCCATGCTGACCGTCAAATAAGGTATGCAGCCCGGATCGCGGTGGAACACCAGCCCCTGGCTCTCTGGAAAAACAAAACACTGACACTGCAGGAGCCCGCAGCCATCATACAGGCGATGATCGCACTGGCCCGTAAAGCAGACCCAAAGGACCGTGACATGATCTTGTCAATGTCAAAAAAGGTTAACTATGGCTCTTTAACAGAATCGCAGCAATTTGATCTACTCAGGGCTATTGAACTTGTGCTGGCAAGAATGGGAATTCCCGTATCTCCTGTGCGTGAAGAACTCATCGCTTATCTCGACCCTAATTTTCCTGACAAAAGCAGCAACGATCTCAACCGGCAGTTGAGCAAATTACTTGTTTTCCTTGAAGCACCTGGTGCAGTTGCAAAAACCATGGCCCTGATGGCAAATGCCAGGGATATCGAAAGTGAAGAAGACAGGAATTTCATCAACTCCGCGGATCTGATCATGCGAAATCCACAGTACGGCATGGATATCGCAAGCACTTTATCTAAACTTCCTCCTAAACAGCAGACCTATTTTGCCACAGTATTAAGCCAGGCTAAAAAAGGATGGACGCCTGACCTGCAGGATCAATATTTCAAATGGTTTTATAATGCATTTTCATACAGGGGCGGTTACAGTTTCAGGGGATTTATTAATGCGGCAAGACAGCAGGCTTTGCATAATGTGCCTAAAGACAAGTTCGCTTATTTCGATTCCCTTTCCGGCGCCGACATTGCCAGCAAACCGGCTGCAGCCCTGGTTGAAGGTGCTGTTCAGCCCAGGGGCCCGGGCCGTAACTGGACTGTTGATGAAGCAATGAAATTTGTGGACAGCGGAATTACTGCAAGAAATTTTGAAACAGGTAAGGGCCTGTTCGTCTCTTCACTTTGTGCTGCATGCCATACCATGAGTGATTTTGGCGGCGTATCCGGTCCAAACCTAACGCAGCTGGGTACACGCTTTTCTTACCGGGATATGCTTGAAGCCATGATCGAACCCAGCAAAACCATTTCCGACCAATACGGAGCTACCGTGTTTTTTATGAATGATGGCAGCTCCATAGTGGGAAGACTGGTAAGTGAAGATGATGAAAACTACCAGGTTTCACAGAATCCGTTTACTCCGCAGCAACTCAGAACAATCAGCAAGAAGACAGTGGCGAGAACAAGGGTCTCTGAAATCTCACCAATGCTTCCCGGCATGATCAACAACCTGAATCCCGAGGAACTGAAAGACCTGCTTGCATACCTGAAGTCCGGAGGAAACAAGCTGGACACCATTTTCAAACAAACTAAATCAGCCACTGGAAAATGAAGATAACTACAGCATTTACTATCGCAGCAATTGGCATCTTTGGCGCATCGTGTCAAACTTCCGTTAAGACCAGTCAAAATCACAGCGCAACCGGCAGCGAAAAAGAATTCATCCAGATCTTCGACGGCAAAACCTTCAATGGCTGGGAATGTGATACCAGTTTCTGGACCATCAGCAATGGCGTGATCAAAGGGTGGGAAACACAGCAGCATCAGCTTAAACAGAACAGTTTCCTGATCTATACCAGAACTCAGCCTTCTGATTTTGAATTGAAAGCAGAATACCGGATCAGTGAAAGAGGCAACAGCGGGATCCAGTACAGGAGTGAGAAAGTGGATGGAATTCCCTATGCTTTAAAAGGCTACCAGGCTGATATTGACGGGGCCAATGTATACACCGGCCAGAATTACGAAGAACGTGGCAGGGGATTCCTGGCCAGGCGGGGAGAAATAGCCAGTCTGCCAACTGATGGAAAGCCGATCATAACAGGTTCATTGGGCAATTCTGACAGCTTAAAAAACCTGATCAGGAAAAACGACTGGAATGAGATCCACCTTGTGGTGAAGGGATTTCACATGAAACACTATATCAATGGCGCATTGATGAGTGAGGCGATAGACAATGATACGGTGAACAGAAAATCCAGCGGGTTGATAGGTTTCCAATTACATGTAGCGCCAGCCATGACCATTGAATTCAGAAATATCAGGCTCAAACAATAGGCTGAACGGATCAATAAGACAGGGTAGCGTTGTCGATCACACGTCCTTTTTCAGTCTTAATGGTCCTTGCCGGGAATTTATTGATCACCATATAATCATGCGTCGCCATTACTACGGCCGAGCCGAATTCTTTTGATACCTGCATCAACAGGTTCATGATCTCATCGCTGGTTTCCGGGTCAAGATTTCCTGTAGGTTCATCAGCAAGTATAAGCTTGGGGGAATTCAACAGGGCCCTGGCAACATCTACACGCTGCTGCTCACCTCCCGACAACTCAAAAGGATACTTAAAGCCTTTGGTTTTCAACCCTACTTTCTCCAGCACTTCCTGGATCTTGTCTTCCATCAGCTTTTTATCTTTCCAGCCTGTGGCCTGGAGAACGAACTCGAGGTTGTCGTGCACATTTCTATCGGTAAGCAATTGAAAATCCTGGAATACGATACCTATGGTCCTTCTCAGGTAAGGAACTGTTTTCCAGGTCAGCTGTTTCAGGTCAAAGCCAACTACATTGCCTTCTCCTTCAGTGAGTGGAAGTTCCCCATATAGTGTTTTCAAAAGACTCGATTTCCCTGTACCGGTTTTACCAACCAGGAAAATGAATTCACCACGGTCCAGCGAAATATTAACATCCTGCAGTATCAGTGAATTTCCCTGGTATATGTTTGCCTTTCTCAGTTCCAGTATCTTTTCAGCCATGATTCAAATTTATGAGAATAACTGTTGAAAGTTCGCTAATATTTGATTGTGCCCTCGGGACTGTGCAATTCAAGATATTTTTTCTCTGATGCCACTACCCTTCCGATCACTTGTGCATCTATTCCGTATGCATGGGCTTTTTCAATCATTGATTTTGCCGCTTCAGCCGTGGTATAGATCTCCAGCCTGCACCCCATATTGAACACCTGGTACATTTCATAAAGGTCTGCCCCGCCGGCATTCCTGATCATTCTGAAGATCTCCGGTATATCAAAAAGGTTATCCTTGATCACAGCCACACCTTCAGGAAGGTATTTCAGGCATTTCGTCTGCCCTCCGCCACTGCAATGCACCATGCCATGCACATCGTTGAACTGGGTTGCCAGGATCTCCCTGATCACGGGGGCGAAGGTTCGGGTAGGACTCAGCAGCAATTTCCCAACCGGCATCTCAATGGTCTCGTTGCGGTAATGCACACTAACCTTGTCGGATAACCGATATGGTCCCACATATACCACATCCCTGCTGGTATTCGGATCGAACGATTCAGGATACTCTCCCGCATAATCATGCTTCAGCATATCGTGCCGGGCACTGGTAAGGCCATTGCTGGCGATACCGCTGTTATATTCAGATTCGTAAACAGTTTTACCGAATCCTGCAAGGCCTACGATCACATCTCCGGCGGTGATCTTTTTATTGGTAATGAGTTTATCCTTCGGCCACCTTGCCGTGAGGGTCCCGTTAACGGCGATCGTTCTTACTACATCCCCTACGTCGGCGGTTTCCCCACCCAGGTAGTGAATGTGAACGCCGGCTTCAGCCAGTATGTTGAACAATTGCTGCGAGCCGTTGATGATCTCAGCCAACACCTCGCCGGGGATCAGGTGTTTATTGCGGTCAATAGTTGAATTGAATACGAGGTTATCATATATACCTACGCAGAGCAGATCGTCAAGGTTCATCACAATGGCATCCTGCGCTATGCCTTTCCACACTGAAATGTCTCCTGTTTCTTTCCAATACAGGTAGGCCAGGATGGATTTGGTACCGGCACCGTCGGCATGCATTACAGATACCATGCTGTCATCGTTTCCCAGGTAATCAGGGTAGATCTTGCAAAATGAATGCTCATAAAGCCCCTGGTCAAGGCCGCTGGTTGCGGCATGTACTTCCTCTTTCTGCGCTGAAACGCCTCTTTTCTGGTATAGACTCATCAAAGCGGTTTGAAAGGCGCAAAACTACTTAAACCAGTAACAACTGCATGACGAATTTATGAACAGCTGTTTTTACCTAGTTTTGCTACCCTTGTATGCTAGTTCACAAAAATACAGATCATCTGCCTGCTTTCCGGAAAGCCGTGGTCACCATTGGCACATTTGACGGTGTGCACCTGGGCCACCAGCAGATCATCAGGCAATTGAAGTCAGAAGCGCTTGGAAACGGCGGGGAGACTATTATAGTCACCTTTCATCCTCATCCCCGGAAAGTAGTACCAGGTAAAACTGAGGGCATTTCCCTGCTGAATACCATGGAAGAAAAGATCAGGCTGCTCGATTCCCATGGCATAGACCACCTGGTGATTGTCCCATTTACGGCTGAATTCTCCATCCTTACAGCGGAACAATACGTTACTGAATTTTTGGTGAAAAAATTCCGCCCTTCCGTACTGATCATCGGGTATGATCACCGGTTTGGCCAGGGTCGTAAAGGGGATTATGAGCTGCTGGAAGCCATGGGGCCGGCAAACGGATTTGAAGTCTGGGAGATCCCGGAGCATATCCTCAATACAGTAACAATAAGTTCAACGCGGATCAGGAACGATCTGCGGGAAGGCAAACTGGCAGAGGCAAATCAGTTCCTTGGCTATCCCTACCCCCTCACAGGAACTGTTGTAGAGGGAGACAAAAGGGGAAGAACCATAGGCTATCCTACGGCGAATATCAGGATCGATGATCCCGAAAAACTGGTACCAGCTGATGGCGTATATGCCGTCACACTTTCTATCGGGGAAAAAGATAACCTGTACAGGGGGATGATGAACATCGGATACAGGCCAACTGTGGGCGGTACCCGAAGATCAGTGGAAGTTCATATCCTGAATTTCTCTGAAGAGATCTATGGCATGGAAGTGCACCTTAAACTTCACAATTACGTCAGGAAAGAAAAGAAATTCGCCTCCCTGGATGAGCTGAAATCCCAGCTGAATATGGACAATGAAGAAGTGATCCGGTTACTCACAGACCTTTGAAGCAGGCTGCAGGTGGCAACCTGCGCTCAGTTCTCCATCATTTTTACCACCAGTTCTTTTAGCAACGAAGCATCTGAAGTGCCGGCATCGTTGATGCCTATACTGCGCAGATTATAATCGTGTAGCAGCATCAACACCTGTTCGATTCCCTGTAAGGAATAGTTCCTCGCGGCCGCTAGATTCTCACGTATAAAAAAAGGCTGAACGCCGATTGCGGCCGCGGCCGCTTTTTCATCATCCATAGGATAACTGAACAGCATATAGGTTTTGCTGAAAAAAGAATGCAATGCCGGCAGGATCATCTGGATGGGTGCGGCTTTGGGATTGTGCTCAAAATACTCCACTATCCTGATGGCCTTGGACATCTCTTTCTTGGCCAGGGCGCTCTGCAATTCAAATACATTGAACTCGCGGCTGACACCTATGAATTGTTCTATATCCTCGTCCCTGATCTCCCGCCGGCTGCCCAGGTTCACTGTAAGTTTGTCTACTTCGTTCGAAAGCCTGCTCAGATCGTTCCCGATATGATCAACCAGCATGGCTAAAGCAGGCGGACTGATAACATACCCTTTATTGTGGATCAACTGGGAAGTCCACTCGGGCAGCTGGTAGTCGGGGATTTTTTTGGTGACCAGGTGTTCAGTCTTCTTAGGCAGCATCTTACCCATCCTGCTTCTTCCATCCATCTTCTTTTCCTTATAGCCCACCACGAATATGGTTGAGTCGAGCGGTTGTTCTATATACGGCTCGAGCTTTTCAATATCCCTCATCTGCTGGGCTTCCTTCAAAAGAACAACCTGTTTCTCTGCAAACATGGGATATCTCCTGCATGCATTGATCACTTCTGACCACACTGCATCCCTTCCATAAAACACAGTGAGGTTAAACGAAGCCTCCTGTTCGTTCAGGATATGATGCTCGGCATGGTCCATTAGGATATCTATAAAATATCCTTCCTCACCTTCCAGCCAATAAATTGGTTTGAATTGCTTTTTTTTCCATTCCTGCAGAATTTTATCCGTACTCGTGCTCATAATAATATAAAGCGAAGTTAACCCTCAGCCTTGATTTGTACCCGCAAAATAGATTGATGGTAGGATTCTGAACAAAACAAAATACCTTTAATAAACCGATGATATTCATCAGTTACGATTTTCTGGCATGATTTTGGAAAATAACCGTGTGAAGTGCATTTTTAAGCGGGAAATCCCCGCTGGAAAGCTGGAAAATAGTGTGATACGATAGAAAATTTACCCCTTGAAAATTAATTTATTCACAGAAGCTTAAAAATTTCAATTCAAATAAAAATTCAATTATGAGTGCTACTAATTATCCATCTGCTTCACCTCAGACTCCAGCTCCTAAAAAAGACAACAGGGGTTTGATTTATGGTGTTCTGATTGCAGCCCTGCTGGGTACATGGGGTTATATCATCTATGATAAGAGCAAGACAAAAGAAGTAATTCAGCAAAAAGACGTACAGTATACCATGCTTGATTCTTCCAAGAATCAGGTGCAAAAAGAGTACGAAGATGCTCTTTTACGTCTTGATGCAATGACTGGTGCCAACAGTAAACTGGACAGCCTTGTAAAAACAAGGGATAAAGAACTTGAGCAGACCAAATCACGCATCAAAACCCTGGTCAACAAGCAGAATGCTACCGCTGCTGACCTGGCTGAAGCAAAAAGCCTGATCAAGGAACTCAATGGTAAGATCGACGGTTATGTAGCCGAGATCGAAAGACTGCAGGGCGAGAACCAGCAGCTGACCACTGAGAAGAATACCCTCACTACGCAGAAAGCCGAACTCGAACAAAATCTCTCTACCACCACCTCTGCAAAGCAGGCTGCGGAAGAAAAGGTTGATATCGGTTCAACGCTCCATGCCTCCAATTTCAAGATCACAGCGATCAATGAAAAAAGCGGTGGCAAAGAGAAAACAACCTCCACTGCAAAAAGAGCTGATAAATTCAGGATCTCTTTCCAACTGGACGAGAACCTGATCGCTCCAAGCGGAGTTAAAGATCTTTATATCCTGGTTACAGACCCAGCAGGTAAACTGGTTTCTGAGCAGGGGCTTAACTCCGGAACTTTCACAACACGTAAAGACGGTGAAAAACAATTCACAAACAAAGTATCTGTAGATTACGAACAAGGCGCTGTTAAGGCGGTGAGTTTTGATCTTAAGCAAACCGATAAATATCAACCTGGAAACTATAAAGTTGAAGTTTATCACAACGGATTCAAGATCGGCGAAAACACAGTTACCCTGAAAAAAGGTGGCTTGTTCAGCTAATATCTCAATAAGACATTCCTATGATAAAAAATTGCCGGGCTTATTTGCCCGGCTTTTTTGTTGGGAACAAAGACGCGGAGGGGGACACGGAGACGCAGAGGATCCTCTTGTCCCTGTGTCTCCCTCTGCGTCTCTGCGTCCCCCTCTGCGTCTCTTCCTTTACTAAAAGAGTGCGCGTATGGCTGCTCTTCCAGTATTTACTATCCCGGAATTACCCGCTTTCCGCCCTTCATATTGCAGATTCAATTCAAGGAAACTGGTAAGCCGTTTGGTCAGGTCTATGGTCCAGAGATAGTTCTGACCGGGCATGAGTCCATCCAGCATGATATAGGCCACAGTTGTATTGGTTGGTGAATTATACGCGATCTGGTTGAAAGTGAATTTTGCAGTCAGGGCCGTATTGGACACCACATTGTATTTCATTTCAGTGTTGACGGAATTGCTTGTCGATTCCTCTCCGGCTTCATTGTTCCTGTTGTCCCATTTATAACTCAGCCATACCCTGAATTTGGTGCCTTTTGTATATGTGAACCTGGGCTCCACCGAATAACCCCGGATATTGAAGTTCCTGTTATTCAATTCAGGCGTGATCAGCTTGTTGATCACCGTTCTTGCGATCATATCCAGCGTATATTTTTTGCCAATGTTGAAACGGGTCTTTGTATTCCAGTCATTCAGTTTTCTGGTTTCATACCCGTATGAAAGAAATGCCCGGTTTGACGTGCGGATATTATTTACATCCATCCCCCAGATACTACTGTAACGGTTATACGAAAATGTATTGCTGTACAATTGGTCAAGCGTGAGCAGGGAACTGTCTGAAAATGGTTCACTGTACGGATTGAATTCCGCCAGCCCATCAGAGATCGTCTTCCTGCTGATCTGCAATGCGCTCTGCAGGTAGACCCTGGTGAGCAATTTATTAAATCCCCTGGCCTTTGAAAGGTTAATGGCCGACCTGGGACTGAAAGTAAGACTGTAGTTGAACTGCAGGTAATTGGCTTTTTGAAATTCCAGCGTGGGGGTGAAAACCCGAATGAATTTGGCCTGGTCCTGGAAACGGGCCACTTCAAATTCATTCATCTGCTGAATGCCGTCATTGTTATAATCGATCCAGGTGTATTCCCCCTGGCCTGCCGGTACTTCCAGGTAAGCAAAATCCCTGCGCGGCTCCTGCCCGGTACCCAATTCATACAAAACATTTCCGGTTAAGCCGCCTTTCCAGACATTGGCCAGATACTCTGCTCTGCCCAGAATGGTTTCATCGGGTTGCTGCGTGGTGAGTTTTGATTCATACACCTTTAGGTTACGGTAGGTGGCATTCAGCCTGAACTGGTGTTGCTCGCTCTTCATCAGCTCGGTATAAATATTGTAATTCATACTCTTGTCTGTTTTAACAAGACTGTTTCCGGAAGGCAATTGATCTGCCCTGGTAAAAAAGCTCATCCCCCATTTATTTGGCGCTTCCGCTGATTGCAGATAAACCTTCCAGGTATCAAACGAAAAACTCTGAAGATTCAATGAATCATATTGCTTATAGGCAAGCTCATTATGTTCAAGTGAATAATTTACACCTACAAGATAATTCCTGAGTTTTTTCAATCGTTTTGAAACATCGATACCCGGCCTCAGATAATAACCCCTTTGGGTTTCGAGATCGATACTGGTATAGTTGAACTGGTTGTTGAACTTCAACCCACCGAAATCACCGGTATGAACAATGTTATTCCTGAAAGCCGTATAGTTGTTACTCCTGATGAAACCGGAAAAATTATACTTAACAGAATGATTGTTCTTGTTTCTTAATCCAACACCAATGTTGAATAAATTCTCGTCGGCGGGTGTGGCATCAAAAGGCAATCCCCAGTCACGGTTGAATTCCACGTTTCGCAATCGTTCAATGGGTTTGAATGTTTCATCAGTATGTTCACCATAGAGATCGGTAAGCAGCTCAACATTTTTTGAGCCTCCCAGACTTTTGGTATTATTCAGGATCAGTCTTGCTGCGAAACCCTGATCGTTCTCCTTGTCTTTTGATGAAAATGTATTGACGTCAAAATTACTCATGGCAAGCTCGGTTTTTGCCGAGAACTTGCCATCCTGGTATTCGCCACCCACTGAGATCAACTGCTGCTTCCTGGGTGCGATCAACAATGTAGCAGGTACATAATTTCCTGTTTTATTCCCTGATGCATCAGGAGACACCCATTTGTATAATTTTCCGTTGGTATTGGCAGCAAGATCAAGCTGGTAATCGCCTCTTCCCTGCCCTACGTCTGTGAAACTTACTGCATACAACTCTGCACCCGGATCAGTACTGTAAATGAATATGGAGTCACGGGTGCTGTTATATACTGTATCTATTTTCTTATACAGGATCTTCCCGGTCGCAAAAGTGTCGCGCACTGCCGAAGGGTAGTATGCGTATTGGGTACTGTCGCCAAGATCTGCCAGGAACTGCTTCTGGTTGGTATCCAGCGTTTGGTTAATGGAGGAATTCTTTGAGTCGTTATTATGATAGGCGCCCACGCTGACCTTGAATTTCTTACTCAAAGCAACTTCATCCCTCACATAGAGTTGTGCATTGAGGTAGTTTCTGTCTGCATACTCAAATTCGATCTGGATCCGTTTATCTTTTGTGATCATTCTCCTGGGGGTAAAAGTCACTTCTGCGGTATTGTAGTTGATCACATAATCCTGGTCTTCCCCCCTTTGCATCAATTCCCCGTCTATCCATACCCTTTCAGTATTTGCCAGTACAATGAAGAACATCTCATTGTTAGCTCCTGTTAAACGGTAGGG
>JAHEFC010000118.1 GCA_024640385.1 Sphingobacteriales bacterium | reverse complement strand
GATCAGTATACCGTAAACGCGAATATTGAACATCAAAACCATTTTTTCTTAACAAAATACCAGGCCATGAGAATGGATATACCAAGTGCCAGTAAGATGGGGATATAGAATGCATGAGCGCTGCGCTGGTAGGGAATGGGTACATTCATTCCATATATACTGGCAACCAATACCGGAAATTGGAGTATGATGGTGATGCCAGCAAGCCTTTTCAGTACGAGGTTCTGGTTATTGGCAATGATGCTGGCAAAAGCATCCAGGGTTGAGCTGAGTATATTGGTATATATATTGGCCATCTCAAGGGCCTGCGACATATCTACGATCTGGTCGTTCAGGATCTCCCTTTCATCTTCAGTGAGGCCCAGTATATTGGTTCGCTCCAGTTTGATCAGCAGCAGTTCATTCGAACGAAGTGCTGTGACCAGGTAAACCAGGCTTTTCTGGATGCGCATCAGTTCAAACAGTTCCTCGTTCCTGTTGGCTTCATAGAGGCGCTGTTCCAGTATATTTCTCCTGTGGTTGATCTCTTTCAGGTATTCTATAAAAGCCTGCGTGACTTTCTCAAAGATCTTAAGCACCATCATATTGCGTTTGTCTGGATGGCGGTTCTGGAATGTATTCAGGAATTTCTTGATCGCCCCGTTCTCAAAAGAATTTACCGTGATGATCTGGTGGTGCGTAAGGATGATACAGATGGGGATAGTGATATAAAACGCGTCACTGTCGTTAAATGAATTGTTCTCAGTAGGCGTTTTGATCACAATGAGCTTCACATTGTCTGAGATCTCATATCGGGGTCTCTCATCTATATCCAGCGAATCCTGCAGGAATTCGATGGGTACATCCAGTTTTTCCGCAACTTCAGTGAATTCTTCCTGTTTGAACGGGGGCAGGATATTCACCCAGGTTCCGTTCTCAGGTTGATCTACCGTAGTGGTAACGCCTTCAATATTTTTAAATAACTGGATCAAGGGTTTCTATTTGTGAGGGGGCAAAGGTATACAATTAGCGCATTGACGGATTAACGGATTAGCGGATTGAGATTAATTTTCGGTGAATCCGCCAATCCGCCAATTCGCCAATTCGCTAATATTAAAACTGAAACTCTCCCTTGAACACATACTCCGCCGGTCCGCAAAGCCATATGTTTCGGTAGTCTGATTCATTTACCCTGTCGAACTCCACTGAAAGTTTACCGCCCAGGGTTTGCACGTCTACCTGGTTGAATCCTGTTTCATTGTGTGCTGCCACCAAAGCGGAAGCGGTAACGCCAGTGCCGCAACTCCATGTTTCGGCTTCAACCCCTCTTTCATAAGTTCTGACATAAATAGTGTGGTCGTTCACTGTTTCAACAAAATTCACGTTAATGCCATCATGTTCATAAACAGGGTTATACCTGATCGCTTTCCCTTCTTCCGTTACATGAAACTCCCGGATATCATTCACAAAACGGATATAATGCGGAGAACCGGTATTCAGTACGAAGTCGCCGCCATTCAAAGTCACTTTGCTGACATCATTCATTTTAAGGCGGATCCAGCCATTGATGTCAATTTCGGCATCGTGGGGACCGTCTGCTGCCATGAAACGATATACTTCTTTATGCAGGCCGGAGTTGTAGGCAAACCTGACAATGCATCTCCCGCCATTGCCGCACATGCTGCCCTCTTTCCCGTCCGAGTTGTAATATTTCATCTGGAAATCATAACCATCCTGCTCCGTATAGATCATCAGTCCATCCGCCCCTATGCCGAATCTGCGGTCACACATCAGCTTGATCTGTTCTTCGAAGAGTTCGGGCATCTGTTCACGGCCGTCGAGAATGATGAAATCATTACCAGTACCCTGGTATTTATGAAAATGTATCAGTTTTTTCTGGGTCATATACCTTGAATAATGTCAAGAGATTTTTCTATTAAACGAAGAACTGCCGCTTTACTGTCTTTTGAGAAGGCTTTTTTTATACGGTTGGCCACTATAACGTTCAGGGAAAGGCATTGGTGGCCTAAAAGCTTACCCATGCCGTAAATGGCGGAGGTTTCCATCTCAAAATTTGAGATCCGGTGAGGTCCGAAACGGAAGTCCTGCAGCAGGTTCACCAGGTCCGGACGGGCCAGTCCCAGTCTCAGCACCCTTCCCTGGGGCCCGTAGAACCCGGGGCAGGTAACGGTAATACCATGATGATAATCAGTGGCAAAATGCCGGAGCAGGGTGGCGGAAGCTGAAGCGATATATGGAATGGAAAAAGGCTGTGCCAATTGAGTATGCGTGATGAATGCCTGGAGGATATGCCGCTCTTCTTCGTGATTGTCTGCCCTGTAAAAATGGAGCAGATTGTCAAGCCCCAGACCATGAGTTCCGGCAACCATGCTGTCTACATCAATATCTTCCTGCAAAGATCCCGAAGTGCCGAGCCTGAATATCTGCAGGGCGGTATGCTCATGCCTGACCTGCCTGGTGTCAAAATCTATATTGGCCACGGCATCCATTTCGTTCATCACGATATCTATATTATCGGGTCCGATCCCTGTTGATATCACGGAGATCCTTTTTTTGCCAATAAATCCGGTATGGGTAATGAATTCGCGGTGGTGGGAGCGGTGTTCAATGGAATCGAAATGCCTGCTGACCTCCTGCACCCTTCCCGGGTCGCCCACGGTGATCACAGTATTTGCCATCTCCTCCGGACGCAGGTCCAGGTGGTAAATGGCGCCACGATTATTGATGATCAGTTCGGATTCTTGAATTCGATGCATTGTTATACAACAGGAACGGTTTTTTGCCGTTTATTGAAGGTTAGAGTTTTAGGCTCAGCAAATTTAGCAGGAAAATACTACATTTGCGGCAGCATTAAGGTTCCGTGGCCGAGTGGCTAGGCAGAGGTCTGCAAAACCTTCTACAGCGGTTCGAATCCGCTCGGGACCTCCGGTATCAGGAAAGACCATTGCGGACAACGCGATGGTCTTTTTTGTTTAACATTAATTTGCCTGATGAAGTCATTTACTGCATATTCCAAATGGGTCAGCCTGGCAGCAGCCATGCTCATGGTAATAGTGTGTTTTATTCCATGGGCCTATTACCCTGATCTGAACAAGTCTTTCACCGGATTTTTTTCTGAAAACAATATTTACGGAAAGCCGGGCAAGCTGCTGATCTTTTTTGCCGTGTTCAATGTGCTGGCGCAGTTCTCAAAGTCCATCTTCCTGAAAAGGGCGAACCTGCTCCTCATGGCCCTTAACCTGGCCTATGCCATCAAATCTTACATCGTATTCGCGGAATGTTATAAGGGATATTGCCCGGAAAAGCAGGCAGGCATTTACCTGATGGTATTTGCTGCCGTTGTGTTATTGGTGACAGCAGTGTTGCCGTCAGGAACGATTTCCAAGATAGAGAGATAATAAGATAGGGAGATAGGGAGCCTTCCATAAATATGCTCTCTATCTCCCTATCTCTCTATCTAATATCAGTCTTTCTTCCAATTATCTTTCAACGTCACCGTTCTGTTGAAGATCGGTTTACCGGGTTGGGAGAGTTTTTTGTCCAGGCAGAAATATCCTTTCCTGATGAACTGATACGATTCATCCTGGTTCGCCTCTGCCAGTGCAGGCTCCAGGTAAGCACCAGTTATGATCTGTAATGATCCCGGGTTAATGCTCTGCTTGAAATCTTCTTCAGCAGCGGGATTCTCCAGTTTGAACAACCGGTCGTATAATCTCACTTCCGCTTTGATCGCGTGTGCAGCAGACACCCAGTGAATGGTTCCCTTTACATTGATCCCCGAGGTATCATGACCGCTGCGGCTTTCAGGTATATAGGTGCAGTGGATCTCTGTGATATTTCCATCGGCATCTTTTTCGAACTGCTCACATTTGATGATATACGCATTCTTGAGCCTTACCATGGCGCCGGGTGCCAGCCTGAACCATTTCTTCATAGGTATTTCCATGAAGTCTTCTTTCTCGATCCATAACTCGCGGCCAAAAGGAAGCTTGCGAAAACCACCATGGTCAGGCGCTTCCGGATTGTTTTCACCTTCCAGTTCTTCGAAACTGTTCTCGGGATAGTTGGTGATCACCAGTTTTACAGGGTCAAGTACCGCCATCCTGCGAAGTGCTGTTTTATTCAGGTCTTCACGCACGCAGAATTCAAGCAATCCCACATCAATAATATTCTCTCTTCTCTGCACACCTATCCTTTCTGCAAAATTACGGATGGAAGCAGGGGTATACCCTCTTCTTCTTAATCCGGAAATGGTTGGCATGCGGGGATCATCCCACCCATCAACATATTTCTCATTGACAAGCTGCAGTAATTTTCGCTTACTCATTACCGTATAGTTCAGGTTGAGCCTTGCGAATTCATACTGGTGCGAAGGATAAATATTGAGTTGGGCAATGAACCAGTCGTACAGTGGTCTGTGTACTTCAAACTCAAGTGTGCAAATCGAATGGGTGATTTTTTCAATAGAGTCCGACTGCCCGTGGGCAAAATCATACATCGGGTAGATGCACCATTTGTCTCCCGTTCTGTGGTGGTGTGCGTGCTTGATCCTGTACATGATGGGATCGCGCATATGCATATTCGGGGAAGCAAGATCAACTTTGGCACGGAGCACTTTTTCCCCGTCTTTATACATGCCGTTCTTCATCTCTTCAAACAGCTTCAGGTTTTCTTCTATGGTTCTGGAACGATAGGGAGTAGGGGTACCCGGTATTGTGGGAGTGCCTTTGCTGGCTGCGATCTCTTCAGCTGTTGAATCGTCAACATAAGCAAGCCCCTTACGGATCAGCTCCACAGCGAACTGGTAGAGCTGGTCGAAATAATCAGAGGCATAAAACACATTGTCCCAGTGGAAGCCCAGCCAGGCAATATCTTCCTGGATCGAGTCTACGTATTCTGTATCTTCTGTGACTGGGTTGGTATCGTCGAAACGCAGGTTGGTTTTGCCGCCATATTTATCTGCCAGCCCGAAATTCAGGCAAATGCTTTTCGCATGCCCGATATGCAGGTAGCCATTGGGTTCCGGAGGGAACCTGGTATGTATGGATGCATATTTACCGCTCTTCAGATCTTCTTCTACAATCTCTTCCAGGAAATTCAACGATTTTTCTTCGATCATGTCAATGCTTTGGGCTGCAAATTTACGAAATCACGGAGAGGCTTTTGCGAATAATATCAACTGATTCTCCTATTTGTGCTTCGGTTATAATAAGCGGAGGGGCAAACCTGATCTTATCGCCATGAGTGGGCTTGGCCAGGAGCCCGTTCTTCATCAGTTCCATGCAGAAATGCCAGGCCGCGTCCTTATCCGGATGTTCGATCTCAATGGCATTCAGCAACCCCTTGCCCCTGATCTCCCGGATATTTGGATGATCCAGGGCAACCAGCATCTTCCTGAACAGATCACCCATTTTTGCTGCATTTCGGGCCATGTCCTCATCCTTAAGTACCTTAAGCGATGCAATGGCAATATGGCTGGCCAGCGGATTGCCACCATAGGTTGAACCGTGTTCTCCTGGTTTTATGGTCAGCATCACGGCATCGTCGGCCAGTACGGCCGATACGGGCATGGTGCCGCCACTAAGTGCTTTTCCCAGTATCAGGATATCAGGCCTTACCTGCTCATGGTCGCAGGCCAGCAGTTTACCTGTTCTGCACAATCCGGTCTGGATCTCATCTGCAATGAAAAGGGCATTGGCATAGGCACAGTAGGCTTTGGCCTGGGCCAGGTAGCCTTCATCCGGTACCACCACGCCTGCTTCACCCTGGATAGGCTCTACCAGGAATCCGCAAACATTGGGATCTTCCAGTGCTTTTTGCAAGGCAGGAAGGTCGTTATAAGGGACTACCGTGAATCCGGGCATATAGGGGCCGAATTTTTCGTATGAAGAAGGATCGGTACTGAATGAGATCACGGTGCTGGTGCGGCCATGAAAATTGTGCGCACACACAATGATCTTTGCTTTGTTTTCAGAAATGCCCTTCTTCATATAACCCCATCGTCTGGCAAGCTTGATCGCTGTTTCAACGGCTTCAACACCTGTATTCATGGGCAACACCTTGTCATAGCCGAAATATTGAGTGATGTATTTTTCATACTCTCCAAGCTGATCGTTATAAAAAGCCCTTGACGTAAGGGTAAGTTTCTGCGCCTGTTCAATAAGTGCCTCTATGATCACAGGATGGCAATGCCCCTGGTTAACGGCAGAGTATCCACTGAGGAAATCAAAATAGGGCTTGCCGTCCACATCCCAAACGTGAACACCTTTACCGCGACTGAGCACAACAGGTATGGGGTGATAGTTATGGGCACCGTATTTGTCTTCGAGATCTATGAAATATTGTTGCATAAAAAATTGACTAATTAGCTAATTAACTGATTGACTGATTGAATGATTACTGGAACAGGAGTATTGACTAATTAGGAAATCAGCTAATTAGCCAATTAGGCAATCCTTAGTGATTGAGCAGATCGAGATTGGAAGAAAGAAAGGACAATTGCATGCCGTAAAGATATAAAAAAGAAGAGACGCGGAGAAAAAACGCAGAGGTGAACACAGAGACGCAGAGAAGAAACACAGAGACGCAGAGAAAAGCGTTATTTTAAGGCTAAGCTGATCAATTTCCAGCCAGGTGAGGTTTTTATATCGGGCATTGACCGGAACAGTCCAAATACTACCGAGCCGCTTCCGCTCATGGAGGCATAGACTGCACCCTGGTTGTAGAGCATTTTCTTAATATCCAGGATCAGCGGGTATTTAGCACCTACGGTAGTTTCAAACTGATTGACCAGCCAGTTTTTCCATTGGTCAACGGGCTCCAGGATCCGGCTTTTTAGGTCCGTGCCGGTCTCATGGGGTACGATACCTGCAAATGCATCTTTGGTGCTTACATGTATACCGGGATGGATCATAATGAGGGAATAGCCAGAAAGGCTTAGTGCAACGGGTTCCATGATCTCTCCCCGTCCCTCTGCCAGCACCGGTCGGTTGATCATAAAAAACGGGCAGTCGCTGCCTAGTGCTAAACTCATCTCAATAAGTTCCGCTGTTGAAAGTCCTGTCCCGAACTGGTCATTCAGGGCTTTTAACGTAAAAGCACCGTCTGATGATCCTCCGCCAAGACCTGCTCCCGTGGGGATCTGTTTGTGCAAATGCATATGGATAGGAGGCAGGTCAGGAAATCTTTGCTTCATCAGTTCATAGGCCCTGACACAAAGGTTAGTGGAATGATCGCTACCGATCGGAAGGCCCGTACTTTGAAAATGGAATGCAGGAGCTTCTACAAATTCAAGTATATCAGAATAGTCAATGGGATAAAATACAGTTTGAAGATCGTGGTATCCATCGGATCTTTTCCTCAGGATCTCCAGCCCCAGGTTGATCTTACAATTTGGGAAAACGATCATTTCCCACCCCTGCTATTGATCTCATCACGTATGGCGATGGCGCGGATATAGTCTTCCTGTTCCAGTACATCGTTCAGCAGTGTTTGCAGGTCTTCCAGGCTCATGGCCTTGAGATCGTCCTGAGTGCCTGCACCTTCCTCTGTTGTGGTGGTGGTCACGGAAGCAGTTTTCTTTTTCTTAGTGCCACTGTCTTCCATCAGGATGCCCGCGCTGTCGAGGATGTTTTCGTACGTATAAATTGGGCATCCGAATCTGACCGCCAGGGCCAGGGCATCGGAAGTGCGGGAATCGATCTCAACAGTGTCTTTATCGTTACTGCAAAGGAGTTTGCTGTAGAATATACCTTCCTGCAGGTCACAGATCACTACTTCGTGAAGGTCAACATTGAAAGCCATCATGAAATTTTTCATCAGGTCATGGGTCAGCGGCCGGCTGGGCTGCATTCTTTCAAGGGCCACAGCAATGGCCTGTGCTTCGAATCCGCCGATCACTATGGGTAGCCTGCGCAATCCATTGACTTCTCCCAAAACAACTGCATAGGAGTGGGTTTGGGTTATAGAATGAGAAAGTGCTACAATTTCAAGTTCTATTTTCTTCATAAATGGTTATCGAAAGTACGAAAAATTGAAACTGCCCCCGCTGCCATTCAGATTTCATCCATGCTCAAGTGTGCAGTTTCCCTGTCCGGAAATGCAAATTTACCCTATTATAGCCAAGCTCCAAAAACGTGTTTTGAATGTTTTTTCCTGGTTATCCGGGTTTCATAATAATGCAAAGAAAGAGGCTGTCTTTATACAAGACAGCCTCTTCCTGATTTAAGTGCATTCTTCGGTTAACTGGTTAACCGGCAAGCACATTAACTGGCTTTCAATTTCTTTACAGCTTCAATCATTTTGGGTACTACTTCAAAAGCATCGCCAACGATACCGTAATCTGCCGCTTTGAAGAAAGGTGCTTCCGGGTCTTTGTTGATCACAACAATCACTTTGCTTCGGTTCACGCCTGCAAGATGCTGGATGGCACCGGATATGCCAATGGCGATATACAGATTTGGCGCAATGGCCAAACCTGTTTGGCCAACGTGTTCATGATGAGGTCTCCAATGGACATCAGCTACTGCGCGACTACAGGCGGTTGCCGCTCCCAGGAGGTCTGCCAGCTCTTCTATCATGCCCCAGTTCTCTGGTCCTTTCAGTCCACGTCCTCCGCTTACCACCAGTTCGGCCTCTCCGAGGGGAACCTTGCCGGCTACTTTATGGGTTGCAGTCACTTTCACTTTTCGTTCCGGAACTGCAATATCCAGCTGTAAAACTTCAGCCTTGCCCTCACCTGTTTGAATGGTATAAGCATTCGGGTTGATCGCTATGACCTTCACATCGGTTTTCAATGATACATAGGCAAAGGCTTTACCTGAAAATACATTCTTCTTCACCACAAATCCTTCAGAAAGATCTGGCAATGCAACAGCCCCCGAAACCAGGCCTGCTTTCAGTTTTGCCGCCGCCATAGGGGCAGTGGATTTGCCCGTCAGGTTATTGGAGAATACCAGCAGTTTTGCTCCGGTCTGGTTCACAGCATCGGTAATGAGTTTGCTGTAGACCTGTGCATCGAGCTGGTTCAGCGATTCATTGTTGACCTGGTATATCTTTGTCACACCATATTGTCCCAGGGATGCAAGATCGGTGTTCACCGTGCCGAGTAAAAGGCCTGCGGCTTCCACACCCATTTTTGAGGCTAGCGCCGCGCCATAACTCAGGGCCTCAAATGAATTCTTTTTTATGGTGCCATCACTATGATCGATGAATATCAGTACAGACATATTATGCTTTTAAATGGTTAGATCATTTTCGCTTCTTCGTGCAGGAGCCTTACCAGTTCTTCCGGGTGATCGGCAGAAACCAGTTTCACGCCAGCTTTTGCCGGGGGCAATTCATAACGCACCACTTCTGCTTTGACCTCATTGGCCACTGGTTCCACTACCTTCAATGGTTTGGTTCTTGCCGCCATAATGCCCCGCATGTTGGGTATCCGGGCCTCCGCCATCCCTTTCTGGCAGCTGACCACAATGGGAAGGTTCACTTCTACTGTTTCTTCTCCACCTTCGATCTCCCTGTTCAGGGTGGCCGTATTGCCTGCAAGGTCCAGCTTGGTGGCTAAGCTGATATAAGGGAGATCGAGAATGGCAGCTACCATTCCCCCGGTGGATGAATTGTTGTAATCTATTGTTTCTTTCCCGGTGAGGATGAGGTCGTATCCGTTTTGAGAAGCAATGGCAGCGATCTGGGCGGCTACGTCAAAACTGTCCTGCGGATCTTTATTCACCCTGAATGCTTCATCACCGCCCAGGGCCAGGGCTTTGCGGATGATGGGCTCGGTGTCTGCGCCGCCAACGGTGACCAGGTGGATCACGGCAGAAGGGTCTTTTTCCTTGATCTCAATGGCCCGCACCAGGGCATACCATTCATCATAGGGATTGATGATCCACTGCACGCCTTCCTGTACGAATTTCGTGTTGTTATCTGTGAAAGCTATTTTTGCCGTGGTATCCGGCGTTTTACTGATGCATACTAATATTTTCATATGCTGCTTTTATAGAGTTTATAAGTTGTTTATGCAACTATTAGCAAATATAATAACAGTTCGCACAAAAACAGGTTTAGCATAATTAAATTTTCATGGATCGGATAGAAAAGTTGAACGAAATGCTCAGGGATCATCCTGGAGATGCTTTTCTCCGGCACGCACTGGGTCTTGAGTACGTGAAGAGGGGGGAAGATGGGAAAGCCCGGGCATTATTCAGCCAGATCCTGGCAGAGGAACCGGACTATGTGGGTACCTATTATCACCTGGCGGCATTGCTGATCAGGAACGGTGAAAAGGAAGAGGCGGTCAAACTCTGTGAAACGGGGCTCGCTGCCTGCAAGCGTGCAGCTGATGATCATG
>JAHEFC010000421.1 GCA_024640385.1 Sphingobacteriales bacterium | reverse complement strand
ATCCGGTGCATAGCTGCTTCCATTAGTCGTGTACGTTAGTTGGAACGGTTCAGCACCGTCCCTGCTCAGCCAGACCTCCGAATCGTAACTGTTGGCCTCCCAGTCTGCCGAGTTGATAACGTACAGGACGTTCCTTCCATCCGGTGAAATGATGGCGCCGTTGGCCTGTTTCAGGCTGATGAGTTTTTCGAATCGGGTGGAGGGTTGGGCTGTGGTTAGAAAAGTTGACAGGGAAAAATAAATAAGTATGGAGATTTTCCTCATTGTGTTGATTGTTATAGTGTTATAAATCTAATTAAGATTTTATGATTGTAGGTTAATTCAATAAGGACCCCCGGGAGCATGAGGTAGCCCCCCAGAATCAGCACCAAAACCAGTATGTTTAATAAATAATGCATCATTCTTAAACAAAATGAGATTGCGTAGTGTTAGTATCATTCAAATAAAAAATGCTCGTTATGAAAAGGATATCAATGCTACTGCTCGCCATCCCTTTATTTCTCCTGGTCTTGTCTGGTTGCCAGAAAGAGGTAGAGGCACCGAAAACTGCCGACTCTTCAACTGAATCAATTGGCAAACTGATCCAGGCTTCTTCCCTGGAACTGTCACTGGCTGATGTGCCGAATGCGGCTAATTCTGGACAGGGTCCTTCCAATCCACTGGCTTTTGCCCGCAGCAACGCAAAGTTTTCGATCCTGACTGTTGCTCTTGCCAGAACAGGTCTTTTGAATACTTTGATGAAGCTGGATCAGGACTACACTTTATTTGCTCCAACGGACGAAGCATTCCAGGCTGCCGGATTATCTGCTACCGCAGTAACCCAGCTTCCTAAAGATGCATTGTCTGCCATCTTATTATACCACGTTGTTGGCGCCAAAGTTCCAGCATCGGCAGTTCCGGCTGCTGCAGGAGTGACCACACTCAATGGCAAACAGATCTATGTTCGCAAAAATGCCAATGGTGTATTTGTAAACCTTGCACAGGTAACACTGGCGGATGTGATGGCTAAGAATGGTGTGGTGCATGTGATCAACCAGGTATTGATGCCGCCAACAAAAACCATTGTTGAAACTGCTGTTGGCAATCCTGCATTCAGCACCTTAGTGCAGGCTGTATTGAGGGCAAGCACCGGAAGTACAAATGTTGCAGGCATTCTGAGCGGTCCTGGGGCATTCACCGTATTTGCTCCAACCAATGCCGGTTTTGAAGCAGAGGGAATCACCCCCGCAGTGATCAGCGGTATTGCACCTGACGGACTTACACCTATACTCGGTTATCATGTGATCGGTTCACCTGTGTTCTCAATAGACCTGGTTAACGGCATGATGCCAACTATGTTGCTTAGCGGCAAAACCACCATCACTTTGAACGGCGGCGCAAAGATCAAAGGCAATGGCAATTCAACAGCATCTAATATCGTAGCTACTGATATTATTTGTACGAATGGAATTATTCATGTGATAGACAGAGTGCTGTTGCCATAAGTAGCAGGTTGCAGGTAACAGGCAGCTATAGCAGGTTGCAGGTAACAGGTTGCAGGTTGCAGAGTCTTAAATAAAAATGGGTTGCCAAATAGGTAACCCATTTTTTTATTTCTTACGTTTTTCTGCAACCTGTAACCTGTTAGCTGCAACCTGCAACCTGCTATTAATCGCTGATCCCATCCAGCTTCACATTATTATACTTTTCCTTCTTCACTTCCTTTCTCAGTTTTGTAAAGGAGCTGTAAGGACCAACATCAGCCAGCATATTTACCAGCCATGCGGGTACTGAGCCACCGGGATCCACGTGAATGATATATTCCACCTTGGTTCTTCCGTCGCCCAAGGGGGTAAGGATCCAGTTACCGGCAGATTTGGGGATGCGGACCACATTCTTTTTCTCGGGAACATAGTCCGGATGATTTTCAGCTACTATTCGTGCAATCTTGGTTTTTTCATCTTGCGTGAGGGTGATGCGGATAATGAAATCCCTGTTGCTCACAGGCCATGGTAACTCCACTTCCGAATAATAGTAGATGTCTGTGGGCGACATCTGTTTTAAAAGCTTGCAAACCTTGGTGGCATAGACCCAGTCTTTCGTATTGCTCACATCCATCAAAACATAGGATAGCCTGCTGACCCCGCAGTCAACCGTGCAAACGGCCCTGACCGCCTTGAATTTTGAATTTTCCAGGTTCTGTGTGTAAACATAGATCCCATCTTTCTCCGATATCAGTTTCCATGTTTTTTGCGCCCGGGCAACATGGACAAGGATCATTGCCATTAAAATGAATATGGTTCTTCTGGCACTCATTGGATAAAGTTAATGCGGTTAAGCCTTGTATGGGTGACATTGTTTATATGTGCGGATGATAGTTGTCACGTTGGCAACCGATTGAACAGGTATCCAATCGGTTTTTGCACTAACTTGGCGGATTCCATTAAAACTACCTTTATGCTCAGATTATGCAAAGTGAGAATGACGTTCTTACTGCTTCTTTTTGTTTCTTTCCAGGGGATGGCCCAGGTGAGTATTGTGCCGAAGCCGGCTGAACTGGTGATGGCTCCTGCGGCTGATTCCTTTGTTGTCAGCCCGCAAACTGTAATTGTAGTGAGTTCTCCCAAACTTCAACCTTCTGCAGACTTCCTGAACAGTTATATTAATGAGATCTACGGATTCAGTTTGAAAACCAGTAAAAAGCAAGTGAAAACCGCCAGTATCAACCTTGGTCTGCAGCAGGCAGGCGGAACCTCCGGTGCTTATGCTCTCACCGTGAATCCAAAAGCGGTTACCATAGCTGGTGCAGATGAGAGCGGGGTGTTTTATGGTATGCAGACTTTGCTGCAACTTCTTCCGCTCGACAAGGCAGCTTCCCTGACCATTCCAGGTTTACAGGTCAATGATAAACCCCGTTATGCCTATCGCGGAATGATGCTGGATGTGGCCCGTCATTTCTTCCCCGCAGATTTTGTAAAGAAATACATTGATTACCTGGCTTTACATAAAATGAACTACCTGCACTGGCACCTGACTGAAGACCAGGGCTGGAGGATCGAGATCAAAAAGCATCCAAAACTTACCGAGATCGGTGCATGGCGCAATGGTACCATCATCGATCATTATCCCGGTACAGGCAATACAAATCAGCGATATGGCGGATTCTATACACAGGCTGAAGTGAAAGACATAGTAGCCTATGCTTCAAAAAGATATATCACCGTTGTTCCGGAAATAGAAATGCCGGGTCATGCAGGGGCTGCCATCGCAGCTTATCCTAACCTCAGCTGTTTCCCGTCTCAACCTACCAATCTTGGGAAATTTCCTTCGGAGCAGAGCAAAAAAGCGCCCGGTAAATACGTGCAGGAGCAGTGGGGTGTGTATGAAGATGTGTTCTGTGCGGGTAACGACAGTGTATTCGCCCTGCTGCAGGATGTGATTGACGAAGTGGTAACGCTGTTCCCATCTCCATATATTCATGTGGGTGGTGATGAGTGCCCAAAGACCAACTGGAAAAAATGTCCCCGCTGCCAGGCCAGGATGAAAGACCTGAAACTTAAAGATGAACACGAGCTCCAGAGTTATTTTATCCAACGCATGGAAAAATACATCAACAGCAAGGGTAAAACACTGATCGGTTGGGACGAGATCCTTGAAGGAGGACTGGCTCCCAATGCATGGGTAATGAGCTGGAGGGGTGAAGCCGGTGGTATT
>JAHEFC010000117.1:7650-10376 GCA_024640385.1 Sphingobacteriales bacterium | reverse complement strand
ATTAAGATCGTCGAAGCTGAAAATATGATGATCACTGAAAAACATCGCATCGTAAGAACTGGTGTTATTTTCAATATAGGTAGTCAGGGGCGTGGGATTTGCAATACCACAAACCAGTAATACTTCTACGTCTTTCATTAACTCGCGGGGCGACTGGTGTATGATATGATAAAGTCTTCCATAGCTGATCGAACTGAAGAAAACGTGCTGGCCTGGAAGCGGATCGATCTCATTGATCATCTCATCCCGCTGCTTTTCTGTTAGTGCAGGATCACATTTGGTGACAATAATGATATCCGCTCTCCTGGCACTTGAAATATTATCGCGAAGATCACCTGTAGGCAGATAAAAATCCCTGGTGTAAAGATTATTGCAATCGGTCAGCAGGATATTAAAACCGGGTGTAATGGCCCGGTGCTGGAATGCATCGTCCAGGATGATCAGCTGGGTTTCCGGCCTGTCGTACAATAACTGGGGCACAGCCACGATCCGTTCTTCACCAACGGCCACAGCGATCTCCGGATGGCGCAAATGAAATTGCATGGGTTCATCACCGATCTCAACAGCAGTGGTTTCAATCCCTGCAAGCAGGTAACCCTTCGTTCTTCTCTTGTATCCCCTGCTGATAGTGCCCAGTTTGTATTCAGATTTGAGCATTCCGGCCAGGTAATCCACCATGGGTGATTTGCCGGTTCCGCCCACACTCAGGTTGCCCACATTGATAATGGGCAGGTTAAATTTTGTTGATTTAAGAATTTCCCTGTCGTACAGGTAATTTCTCACCTTGAGCACGATACCGAATAAAAGTGCAAAAGGAAAAAGCAGCAGCCTGAAAGAACGAAGAAAGAAATTATTAAAATTCATAGACCCTTTGAGGTGTGATACAAATGTCCAGGGGAATATCCCATGGATCAACATCGTCAATTTTTTCAACGGGTTCGAGGAAACACAGCCCGATCTTCACAACATCATTCCGGCAACGGGCCAGGAACCTGTCGTAATAACCTTTTCCATACCCGATCCGGTTCCCTTTTGTGTCGCACCCCAGCATGGGAACAAATACCAGGTCCATTTTCAACTCGTCTACGGATTCTCCTTCTTCAGGCTCCGGAATACCGAAGCTGTTTTTCCGCCATACGGTATGTTGATTCACCAGTATATGCAACATGTCATTAACACCTGTCAGCTTTGGTACTACGATCTGCAATCCGGGATTCCGGAATTCTGATATTCTTACCAGCGGCTCAGGGTCCGGTTCATGCCGGCCTTCAATGGGCTGGTAGGTATGAAGATATTGCAAATAAGGAAGAGAAAGTTGTTGAAAATTGATCAGGATCATGTCCTGGAATTTATCCATTTTGGCATGATCAAGGTCCATACGGGCCGATAAAAGGGTATTCCTCAGTGCTGATTTGATCATAGGATCTTTCTTAATACCGGTTCCAGTTTAAGGGCATGCTCTTTTACAAATTCCCTGTTGATATCGTCAGTGAATGGAATAGATCCCAGGTTTGGAATACCGGTCCAGTTCACCAATTCATTTTCATAATCCATAAACCGGTCGTTGAACAACCAACCTGCCACCGGCAGATCCTGTTGTTGAAGAACTTTTGCCGTCAGTAATGAATGATTGATGCTGCCAAGGTAATTGCGGCTTACAATCAGCACATTGGCACGCAATGCTTTGATCAGGTCGATCACAAACTCATTCTCATTAAGTGGCACCATCAGCCCTCCCGCACCTTCGATCACACAAACTGTATTGGAAGAACCCAGATCCCCATAGGCAACCCTTATCTTCTCGAGGTTGATCTGCAGATGTTCTTCCCTGGCAGAAATATGAGGTGATGCCGGCAATTGAAGCCTGTATAGTTCCGGATGAATGGTTGTTTTGGAATTGGATATCAGCGATCTTACCATCAGACTATCCGTACCATCGTCAAAGCCCGCCTGCACCGGCTTCCAGTAATCTGCATGTAGGGCCTCAGTAACAATTGCACTCCAGATGGTTTTACCAACACCGGTCCCGATCCCTGTAATGAATAAAGGCTTCATTCAACTTTATTGATAAAAATGGAGAATATGGTGGTTCCATAATTTCTTTCTGTGCGGTAACCTTTAAAATTCTTGTAGCTGTTACGAGGTGTATGTTCAAGTATGAACCAGCCATTGGGATTAAGCAATTCATTTTTGAACACATAGCGGGGAATATCGTCGATATTGGCAAGGGCATATGGAGGACCTGCAAAGATCAGGTCAAATTTCTCATTGGTCTGCTCCATGAATCTGAAAACATCCATCTTGAGCATTTTAGCATTGGACATACCCAAAGCCGCGGCGGTCTTTTTTATGAACTCATACATGGCACTGTCTTTTTCCACGATCGTGAGTTCTTTTGCGCCCCGGGATGCGAGTTCATAACTGATACTGCCCGTACCGCCAAACAGGTCCAGGGTTGCACATTCCGAAAGGTCCAGGTTATTTTCTATGATATTGAACAGGCCCTCTTTGGCAATGTCTGTAGTGGGCCTGGTATGAGGCATTTTAGAAGGCGGACTGATCCTTCGACCTCCCCATTCGCCGCCTATGATACGCATAAGCCAAGTGAAAACAAGGGTGAAAAGAAATGTGACGGATACCGGTCAAAAGCAATGTCGTAGTTGAATGCATCTGGCCTTTCTTCTGTTTCCACTGACTGGAAATATTTATCGATGCCAGCATATAAT
>JAHEFC010000117.1:727-7640 GCA_024640385.1 Sphingobacteriales bacterium | reverse complement strand
TTTTACCGGCAATACCAATGGATCCACATTCCATTGACTGCAGATATCCAACAGGTACCAGGTAATATCGTCTGGTGTTTCGTAAATATAGCACTGCAGGATCTGTAGTTTACTATTCAGCCACAAGCAGACGATGATCTGTTCGGGATAGAATACTACCTCAATACGGTCATCCATCCGGGAGAGCATGCTGTTCTTTTTTAGCAGGCCGGAATGAAGATGCTCATAATTCGCCCTGGGAAATTGCCCGGTCAGCATCTCATGCAGGTAAGCAGGTACAGTATACATGTTCCTGAGATTCAATTCCGGCACTTCATCAAAAAAAGGCATGGACGTATGCATGTCTCCCGAAACCAGTTCCAGCATCCTGTCGCTGGTATCCGCATCGTAAAACCTTTCGGGGATAAGCAGCCCGCTTGCATTATTATAGAATATACTGATGTCTTTATAATCGAGTTGAAGCAGGGTATGTGATGAAAGTAATTCCCTGAGCTCCTCTTCTTTTTGCTTTGCGCTGAACTGGTAATATTCCAGGGCAACAAATTCGTTACTCTCATGGGATAGCAATGCAAAACTGAAATGCCTTTCTCCTGCATCAATGATCAGTGAACACTGATCGTACTGCAGTGCTCCGGATTCTGTTGTTCTTATCTGAAATGATGGTTGCAATCTGTTTTTTGAATTGGCAATTATACAAATTTTGTACGGGACATTGTGTAGGTTTGCAGATTTCAATGGCAACAAGTGGTTTACAGGATCTGGATTTGAGGATGGATATCAGCAGGAAGCATATCCTGCAGCTTGCCCTGCCTATTTCTGCGGCTATACTTGTACCCCAGGTCAATTATATCACCAATAACATTTTCCTGAGCTGGCTGGGTAAGGAGGAACTGGGCGCTGCCGGCATTACGGGCGTTTTTTACCTGGTGTTCGGTACTATTGGCTATGGACTTAATAACGGCCTGCAGGCCCTGATCGCAAGGCGGGCAGGTGAAAACAGGCCGGAAGAGATCGGCAAGTTGTTTTCCCAGGCCGTGCGGATAGCCCTGATCATAGCAGCTATTGGCATCATCATCACCTGGTTCCTGGCACCCCTGATATTCAGGAATGTGTTGAACAATGAGGGGAATATCAGCAGGGTGATCTCATTTTTGAAGATACGGATCTGGGGCCTGCCCTTTCTTTACATATACCAGATGAGGAATGCCTTGCTGGTGGGGACCAACCAGAGCAGGTACCTGGTCATAGGCACACTGGCAGAGACCATCACTAATATCGTACTTGATTATGGATTGATCTTTGGCAACCTGGGATTGCCACAACTTGGTTTCAACGGTGCCGCTTATGCATCAGTAATTGCGGAAGCCACGGGCATGTTTGTAGTACTGGGCGTGATCCATGTAAAGGGTATAAGCAAAAGGTTCCACATATATACAAACTTCAGGTTTGACAAAAAGAATGCAAAACTGCTGTTGGTGCAATCGGCCCCGCTCATTTTTCAGTATGCGATCAGCCTGATGAGCTGGGAATTCTTTTTCATCCTGGTGGAAAGAAACGCGCAGTACAGTTATGACCTTGCCATCTCTAACATGATGCGCAACATATTCGGATTTTTCGGCGTGTTCACCTGGGCCTTTGCCGCTACCAGCAGCACGATGGTAAGCAATATCATAGGGCAGAAAAGGCATGATGAAGTGCAAACACTCATTATGAAGATCGTACAGATCAGTACCGGGCTTTCGATCGTTGTCTGCATCATCCTTAATGTTTTCCCGGAGTCCATCCTGAGTATATTCGGACAGGACCAGCAGTTCATCAGTCATGCCATTCCCGTGCTGAGGATCGTTTCACTGGCCATGGTGTTAATGTCGTTCTCTACGGTATGGCTCAATGCAGTGGTGGGAACAGGCAATTCAAAGATCAACCTGATGATCGAAGCTGTGACCGTGGTGCTTTATTCGGTCTATGTATATGTAGTGCTGGAGAAATTAAAGCTTGCCATCACCTGGGCATGGGGATCTGAATGGCTTTACTGGACATCCATGTTCATTCCTTCATTCTTATATCTAAGGAGCGGCAGGTGGAGAGGCAAGATCATTTAGTCCCGATCTGCAATTCTCTTATAATCCCAATCATCATAAAAATGTTCATTGAATGATCGGCCTGAAGGCTGTCCATCTTTTAACACCCTGTAGATCACCCATAACACGAGAAACGGGGAAACCGCGAACATGGCCAGCACAGCAGTGTCAAAAGCAAACCAGGCAAGCACTGCATAAACCACCAGGAACGCTGTTACAGACACCAAGGGAAACCTGATACCTTTCATTCGGAGATCCATAAAAAATCCATGCCAGTACAAAATAAAAAAGCAGGATCACTCCTGCTTTTAACAAAGTTATATTCAATAGATCAGGTGGTCGATTGCGGTTTTTTCTTCTGACTTTTGGGGGTCAGGATCATCTGCATCCTTTTACCTTCCAATTTAGGCAGGCCTTCCGGCTGGCCAACTTCAGATAATCGTTCTGCAAATTTCAAAAGCACGAGTTCACCTCTTTCCTTGAACATGATGGCCCTTCCCTTGAACTGCACATAGGCTTTCACTTTGTTGCCATCTTTCAGGAATTTCTCAGCATGCTTGGCTTTGAAATCAAAGTCATGATCATCAGTGCCTGGTGTGAAGCGGATCTCCTTGATCTCGGAGGCCTTGCTCTTGGCCTTCATTTCCTTTTCCTTCTTCTTCTTGTCGTACAGGAACTTGTTATAATCGATCACTTTGCATACCGGTGGGTCTGCATTGGGTGAGATTTCAACCAGATCAAGCTGCTGTTGCTGTGCGATGCGCATCGCATCCTGGACACTGTAGACCCCTACTTCAACATTATCTCCAACAAGCCTTACTTGTGGTACCCTGATGAAATGATTGATCCTGTGTTCTGCTTCTTTGCGGGGGGCAAATTTCCCTCTTCCGCCCATACCGCCCGGTTTGAACGGCCTGTTTGATAATGCCATAGATTTCTGAGCTTATATATCAGCCGGCAAACTGTAGTGATAAGCTGTTAAGTGTTTTAGTTTTTAAACTATTGCCGTTCAGTTATTTCGTTCTTTAAAATACTAATTATTTCCGACACATCCTTCGCTCCCTGGTCACCCTGGCCCTGTTTTCTCACCGCCACTTTATGTTCATTCACTTCTTTCTCTCCTATCACGAACATATAGGGCACCCGCATCAGTTCTGTATCACGGATCTTCTTGCCGATCTTCTCGCTGCGGTCGTCCAATTCGGCACGAATATCTGCTTTTTTTAGCTGTTTGAGTACTTCCTGGGCATAAGGCAGAAATTTATCGCTGATCGGCAATATCCTTACCTGCTGCGGTGCCAGCCAAAGCGGGAACTTACCGGCATAATGTTCCAGCAGGAAACCGATGAACCGTTCGTGGGTACCCAATGGTGCACGGTGGATGATCAACGGGGTTTCGGGCTGATTGTCCTTGTTGGTGAAATTCAGCTTGAACCTGCGGCCCTGGGCAAAGTCAACCTGGTTGGTAGCCAGGGTGAACTCCCTGCCTATGGCGCTCCAGATCTGAACATCGATCTTCGGGCCGTAAAACGCACCTTCATCAGGCACTTCGATGAACGGAATATTTGATTCGATCAGCACCCTTCTCACCATAGCCTCCGTTTCCAGCCACAATTCAGGTTCATCGATATATTTCTTGCCGAGTTTGGCAGGATCATGTAGACTGAGCCTCATTACATATTTGTCGATACCGAAGATCTTGAAATACTTGAGGTACATATCGTTCACAGCCCTGAACTCATCAGCAAACTGCTCCCTGGTGCAGTAGATATGGGCATCGTTCATGTGCAGGCATCTTACCCTCATCAGCCCGAACAATTCACCGCTCTGCTCATAACGGTAACAGGTACCATATTCTGCCAGCCTTAAAGGAAGCTCTTTGTAGCTCCTTGATTCTGCCGCAAAGATCTTATGATGGTGCGGGCAGTTCATCGCTTTTAAGTAGTACTTGGTGCCCTCCATTTCCATGGCCGGGTACATACTCTCCTGGTAATAGGGAAGATGTCCGCTGGTCAGATAAAGGCTTTCCTTGGCTATATGGGGGGTTACCACCCTTTTATACCCGGCATCCTGTTCAGTTTCCTTGGCCAGCCTCTCGAGTTCTTCTATGACAACGGTTCCATTGGGCATCCATAAAGGAAGGCCCGGCCCTACTTCATCGTCAAAAGTGAAGATCCCCAATTCCTTGCCCAGTTTACGGTGATCCCTCTTTTTTGCCTCTTCCAGCATCAGCAGGTATTCATCGAGCTCTTTCTGGTTGGGGAAACTCACGCCATAGATCCGGGTAAGCTGTTTATTTTTCTCATCTCCTTTCCAATAGGCCCCGGCAATATTCGTCAGCTTGACTGCTTTGATCAAACCGGTATGCGGTATATGCGGGCCGCGGCAGAGATCAGTGAAATTGCCCTGGGTGTAGAAAGTGATCTCACCATCATTCAAACCCTGGAGCAGGTCCAGTTTATATTCATCTCCTTTTTCAGAAAAATAGGATACCGCTTCCGCCTTTGGAACAGCCTTACGTTCATAGACACTGTTCTTTTTTGCCAGGTCAGACATCAATAATTCGATCTGTTTCAATTGCTCTTCAGAAATGGCCCGGTCACCAAGGTCGATATCGTAATAAAACCCTTTGTCAATAGGAGGTCCCACCCAGAATTTTACACCCGGGAAAATGGCTTCCACGGCCTCTGCCATCAGGTGTGCAGAAGAATGCCAGAATGTTGATTTACCATCCGTATCCTCCCAGGTCAGCAGACTCAATGTGGCATCCGTTGTTATTGGCCTGCTGGCATCCCAAACCTCGCCATTGACGCGAGCTGCCAATACTTTCCTGGCCAGTCCTTCTGAAATCGACCTGGCTATTTCCATTCCTGTAACACCCGGCTGGTACTCTCTGATTGCTCCATCCGGGAAACTGATCCTGATCATTATTGTTCTTTTACTTTATCGTTTTTTCCGGGTATGGTCCCGGCCTCGTAAAGGATGGCAAATTTAACGAAGTATTTGGGTACCTTGACCGTAATTGATGATAATTTGCCGGCAGATAAAGAATTAATAAGAGAAGTCCGATGACGAGATCCTTTTTAACTGTTTTGATCTTTTTGACCGCGCTCCAGGGATATGGACAGAGGCTGAGCGGGCAATGGTCGGGGGGATTTAACAGCGGAGATATGTTTGGCGGAAGGAATGAATATGTTCTGGAGCTGGAAGTCAAGGGTGAAACCGTGGCGGGATACTCCTATACCTACTTCAATCTTATTAACAAACGATGCTATGTGATATGCAGGTTATCAGGCAGTTATGACAAGGCCAGCAAATCCATTACTGTGAAGGAAGTAGAGAAAGTCAAATCCAATACCCCTCCTGATTTCAAGGATTGCCTTCAGATCCATTACCTGACCTACCTGAAAACCGAAGGCAAGGAAGTGCTGGTTGGAAAATGGAAACCAGCCAATGCCGGAGATAATTGCGGCACAGGTCAAACAGAGCTGGAAAGAAAACAGCTGGTCAAGGTTGTGCCACAAACTTCAACTCCTCCCGTAGCCAGTAAAAATAATCCGCCTAAGAAAACAACCACGGCCCCTTCAGCCACAGCGCCAAAAACCGGCGCCACCAGGTCCGTGCCACCGGTGGCCAAATCGGGTACAACACCTAAAACAACTACAACACCTAAAACCAATACTCCGCCCAAAACGTCAACCGCAACAACTAAACCACCAGCTACCGCAAGCAAACCAAAAACTCCTGCAGTTGCATCAAACAGCACGAATAAAACACAGACTATAGAAAAAAATCTACCCAGCATTGAAAAACCAAAGGCGCCGTCTACCATTATAAGTCCCGGCATCAGCAGGATTGATAAGCGGAGCAAGCAGATCATCAAGACCATTGAGGTCGATTCAAAAACTTTCCGGGTAGATCTGTATGACAACGGACAGATAGACGGGGATACCATCAGCCTGTACCTGAACGGTAAACTGATGGTATCCAGGCAACGCCTGAGTACCGAACCCGTTTCACTTAATGTGACCATGAGTGATGATGATAACGAACTGATCATGTATGCGGAGAACCTGGGATCCATTCCCCCAAACACGGCATTGATGGTAGTAACGGTTGGGGATAAACGATACGAAGTAAATATCAGCTCATCAGAGCAGACCAATGGAGCAGTGAGATTTCATTATCGAAGTAAAAATTAAAAATTAAAAGTAAAAATCAGAAAACGGAATTTTTACTTTTTAATTTTTACTTTTTAATTTGATAAGAACATAACTGATCATCAGTAACGCCCCTATTCCTGCAATCACCGGCATAAATACCGCAAACAAAGATGTTCCCAGTGCCGCCATATGCTCGGTAGTTGCAACAACAGGATTACCGAAGCCCGCAGTAGTTTTAGTGGAGAACAATCTTAATATGGCTGTTCCGGTCTGAACTACCCCGGCCGCTCCCCCACCCAGCAGGATCCCGGATATCCATTTCAATAATTCACTGTCTACCGGTATCACTGAGGTAGCCAGCAGGGTACCCGCCATGATCGCCATGGGTGTGGTAACGGCATCAAGAAAATTATCTACAACAGGAATATAATAGGCAGCCACTTCAATTACAGTGGCAGTGCCGAAACAGATGATGGCGGGCCAGCTCGCCATCCAAGCAAACCCATCCGTCAATGGCAGCCAACCGAATTTTCCGGCAATGGCTGCCACTAACAGCGGGACAAATACCCTGAAACCTGCACTGGCACTGAGGCCAATGCCTAAAAGGATGCTGCTGGCTAACATTGCTGCACCCTTATTTCCTCGGAAATTTCTCGTCCATCATGGCCG
>JAHEFC010000117.1:0-717 GCA_024640385.1 Sphingobacteriales bacterium | reverse complement strand
AACGAAAGACGCAACAATGGTGGAGATCTGCTTCATATCATCAGCTATGAGATGGTCGTAACTGTCCATATTGGTATGATGCGTGCGCGTGTCGTATTCGATCGGATCCTGGATGAACTGGAAGCCAGGCAAGCCTACACGCTGGAAAGATCCATGATCGGTACCTCCTGTATTTTGCAAAGTCACAGTGGATGCCCCCATTTCTTTAAACGGCGCCAGCCACTCACTGAAGATCTTTGTTGCGCCAACATTACCCTGGGCATAAATTCCTCTCACCTTCCCCGTGCCATTGTCGATATTGAAATAACACTGGAATTTTTCATGGGCCGGCGTTGGCTTGTCAACTTCTCCGAATGTTTTCTTCACATAGCCTGCAGATCCTAACAAGCCCTGTTCTTCACCGCTCCAAAGTGCCAGCCTGATCGTTCTCTTGGGCTTCAATCCAAGTTGTTTAATGATCCTCATTACTTCCATCATCGCTGCCGAGCCTGCCGCATTATCAGTAGCACCGGTTGCACTCTGCCAACTGTCAAGGTGTGCCCCCAGCATCACCACTTCATCTTTCAGTTTAGGATCTGTACCCGGTATCTCTGCAATGACATTATAACTTTCAACTACCTGCTTGCTGATGGTCGTTTTTACGTCAACATCAAGCTTTACAGGAATTCCTGCTTTTGCCAGCCTGCAAAATGTCATGTAATCTTCCATGCTCACCAC
>JAHEFC010000116.1 GCA_024640385.1 Sphingobacteriales bacterium | reverse complement strand
GGCACTATGCTCATCTCACTCTGGCCGGGAACGGTATTGATCTCCAGCAGGTAAGGCGCATCCTTCTCTTCGTTATAGATAAAGTCCATTCTTACTATCCCCCTGCAATTGAACACTTCATATACTTTCCGGGCCGTCGACCGTACTTTTTCGGCTATGGCCTCACTGCATTCTGCAGGCGTCACTTCCTGCGATTTGCCCTGGTATTTTGCTTCATAATCAAAAAACTCATTGCCGGCGAAGATCTCCGTGAAGGGAAGCGTGATGACATTACCCCTGGTTTTGAACACCCCGATGGTGAATTCCCGGCCGCTTATAAATTCTTCCACCAGCACCTGCTCATCTTCTTTAAAAGCCTTGTCCAAGGCACCCTGGAGATCCTCTTCTTTACTCACTTTACTCATACCGATGCTGGAACCTCCGTTATTCGGTTTAACAAAAACGGGGAGTTTCACAGACTTAAGTATTTCGCCCACCGTTAACGGTGTATGGCGGAATAGATGCAAGGACCTTGCCACATTAATGCCGCTGAATGCAGCAACTGCCACTGTGAATCTTTTATTGAATGTGAGGGCGGAAGTAGCAGCGTCGCAGGAAGTATAGGGCAGATCCATGAGATCGAAATAACCCTGCAGCTTCCCGTCTTCCCCCGGTGTTCCGTGAATGCCGATCAGCACGGCATCAAAAGTAATCTTGACTCCACCGGATGAAATACTGAAATCACTGATGTCCACAGGAATTTCCTGCCCCTCACTTGTACGGTGAAACCATTTCTCCGGAGTGATATCAATTCGATACACCTCAAATTTATCGAGGTCCAGGTTGTTTTCGATGGTGATCGCGCTTTTATAGGAAATAACTGCTTCTGGGGAGTACCCACCAGTTACAAATGCTATGCGTGGTTTTGACATGCGATATGTTATTGAGATTATTGGGCCATTTCTCCCAGCCCCTGGTTACCACTATCGAGCACAAATTTCCATTTCCCGTCCACCTGCTTTTTCCAAATGGTAACATAGGTTCCCCGCTGCACATTATTACTGGTATCTTTCAATTCATAGATGCCATAGGTATAGCCCAATTCACCTGAAGCGGCAATATCACCACCCTGGGGCTCCCAGGTAAGCTGCACCGTGGAATCATTCATGCTGGCAATGAGATCAATAGCCTTTGCTCCTTTGAAGGGCAATGCATTATCCTTCATCATTACGCCATCATCATCAATGAATTCCAGGAATGCTTTCCGCATTCCGTGCTCTTTGGAATAATCAGAAAATTCGGAATCTACGATCTGCAACTCACTTACGTCCGCTTTGGGAATATCTTCCTGGTCCCTGTTAAACATCCTGCAGGAAGAAACAAGGAGCAACAATATGATTAGATATCGCATAAGGGACAAATGATGATCCAGTGGATCAGATGTGCAGCTTCTCTTTTTTAGCCATCAGTTCATCAACGGTCTCTTTGTACATATCATCAGGCACGCAGCAATCTACCGGGCATACAGCCGCGCACTGGGGTTCTTCGTGGAAACCCTGGCACTCCGTACATTTATTGGGAACGATAAAATAGGTGTCTACACTGATTGGAGCATTTTTCTGGTCTGAATCTATGACTGAGCCGTCCAGCAATGTGAAACTTCCTTTCACAGTTGTGCCGTCGGAAATAGCCCATTCCACTCCTCCTTCATAAATTGCATTGTTCGGACATTCGGGCTCACAGGCGCCGCAGTTTATACATTCTTCAGTGATCTTGATTGCCATACGTTTAATGGATTTTTTAACGGGTCAATTAGGATTTATTTTTGCCGGATAAAGGTAGCACAAACTAATAAAAAACCGCATGAATTTACAAGATAGGATCAAGATACTTGGATGGCTCAGGAACTATTTGACGGAGTGCCCCGAAAGCCTGCAGGATGCAAAAGAAAATGCGGCCTACCAGAATTCATGGTTCACACCTGAATTCATTGATATGTCCATTTCCAACATCACCGGGCAGTTTCTTGCACCAGGGGTTTTGGCAGATGTGGTGACACGATACCATATACCAGACCTGCAGGATCCCATCAAAACCGTAGGCCTGGTCATGGCCGGCAATATTCCCCTGGTGGGCTTCCACGACTTTTTATCTGTCTTCCTCGCAGGCCATAAACAGGTAATCAAACCCTCCTCCCGCGACAATGTGCTTTTGAGGCACCTGGTGGAACAACTCTGTACGGAAAACCCGGCTGTTGCCGGTATGGTGGGTTTTTCCGAAAACCTTAAGGGCTGCGATGCTTACATTGCTACAGGCTCCAATAACACAGCCCGCTATTTTGAACAGTATTTTGCCAAATATCCTCATGTGATCCGTAAAAACCGAACCGGCATTGCCATACTTGACGGCACGGAATCTGAAAAAGAACTGGAAAAACTGGCTGATGACATTCAACAATATTTTGGCCTGGGCTGCAGGAACCTGACCCAGGTATGGGTACCGGAACAATATGATTTTACGGCCCTGCTCAAAGCGCTGGAGAAGTACGACTACTTCATGGACAACCATAAATACAAGCACAACTATGATTATGTGCTGACGATCAACATGATGAACCGGGAGAAATACTTTACCAACGGATCCATCGTGATCAGCCCCGGCACTTCACCCTATGCCGGCATCTCCAATCTGAAATATGCCAGGTATACTAAGGTGGACGATGTGATTTCCGCCCTCAACCCGGACGAGATCCAGGTCATTTGCGGGCATGGCTTCACCCCGTTCGGCCAGGCCCAATGCCCTGGTTTTTATGATTATGCTGACGGGGTTGATACCGTGGAGTTCCTTGTTGGACTGTAAAATTGGCAGCCCGTTGTTGCAGGTTGCAGGTTACAGGTTGCAGGTTACAGTGAAAAAAAGGATAACTTACTTGAACATCATAGAAAATTCAAACTATGCAACCTGTAACCTGCAACCTGTAACCTGCAACCTGTAACCTGTAACCTGCCTACGAAGCTCTTACTAATTTTTAGTTAAATGGGCCGGGAGGTAAACTGAAATTGAGTCAGGTTCGTTTGTTTTGCAGGAGGATAGGCACATAATTTGACTATCTAAAATTGATTAAAATTCAAAGTTTCAACATGAAAATAAAACAGATTCTAGCCGTCGTTTTGCTTAGTGCCTCAACTACCGTTGGCACTATGTTCGCGTACAGCCATTTCAGTGGTAAACCCAGGTCTCTTCAGGCTGAAACTACCAGGATCCCTGCGAATTATGCCGGACTCTTTGACAGCAACAGCACCCCGGGCGAAGCCATGGCAGATTTCACCAAGGCATCACAATCTGCCGTACCCGCAGTAGTTCATATCACCACGGTGATCAGCAATACTGCAGGAAGCCAGAAACGCAGTCCTTTTGCCGATTTATTTGGAGATGATTTCGACGATTTCTTCGGAGGACCGAACATGCGCAATGTTCCTCAGCGTGCCAGTGGTTCAGGTGTGATCGTTTCTGATGATGGATATATCGTTACCAATAACCATGTGATCGATGAGGCCAGCGAGATCAAGGTAACGCTCAGTAACAAGAAAACTTATACGGCAAAGCTTATCGGCACTGACCCTAGTTCAGACCTTGCTATGCTGAAGATCGAAGAGAAAGGCCTTCCATTTATTCTTTATGGAAACTCAGACCTGGTGAAGATCGGTCAATGGGTACTTGCGGTAGGTTACCCGCTTAACCTTGAAACAACGGTAACGGCAGGTATTGTAAGTGCAAAGTCAAGAACGCTCGGACTGAATGCCCGAAGGAGCAATACACCGATAGAATCATTCATCCAAACCGATGCCGCGGTGAACCAGGGAAACAGTGGCGGTGCACTGGTGAACACCTCGGGAGAACTGGTGGGTATTGTTTCTGCAATCGCTTCCCCAACGGGTGCTTATGCTGGATATTCATATGCCATACCGGTGAATATCGTAAAGAAGATCATCAATGACCTGCTTCAATACGGAACTGTACAACGGGCTTACCTGGGCGTTTCATATCTGCCAGACAATGTTCCTGATTCTGAAAAAGATAAGATCGGGTTCAAGGAAGGCATTGGTGTATATGTAAGAGAAGTAGCGAAAGATGGTGCAGCTGCAAATTCCGGATTGAAAGAAGGAGACTATATCACCAAGATCAACGGGGTACGCGTAGTGTCAGGAAGTGAAATGGTTGAGCAGGTTGCCGGCTACAAACCCGGTGATAAGATCTCCCTCACCTATCAGCGCGAAGGAAAGGAATACAATTCAAATATCACCCTGAAAAACAGTTCAGGATCATATGGCATTGTCAAAACACAGGCAGCCGAATCACTTGGTGCTGAATTCGAAACACTCCCCGCCAGCAAAGCCAAGCAATATGGATTCAACGGTGGCGTAGTGGTTAAACGAATTAAAGAGAACGGACTTATCGACGCCCAAACCAGGATGCGCGATGGCTTTATCATCATTAAGGCTAACGGCCAGGAAGTCAAAAGCATTGACGATCTGGCAAATATCATGCAGCGGAGTTCCGGAAGGTTGGTACTGGATGGTCTCTATCCCGGATACGACGGAGCTTACAGCTATGTAATCGAACAGAAATAATATTTGGTCAAACAATCGACAAAAGGCCGGCATGTCCGGCCTTTTTTTATTGACAAAAGGTTCAAAACTTCCTTTATCGGCCGGTTCAACACAATTCTCCACTATAACTTCAGCCGTATTATTCTTATCATTGCCTTACCGTAGCTCCCTACCCTTTGCAATTCTGTTGCACCTATTCATAAATAATCGAACGCGAAGACCAAAACTCAAACACATGAAAAAATTGCTATTTACCCTGGTGGCATTGCTATTCTGTTTCCTGCAGATTTCCGCCCAGGAAAAGACCATCAGTGGCAAAGTAACCGATGAGAAAGACGGAACACCGCTGGCAGGGGTATCCATTTCGGTACCAGGTACTAGTATTGGTACCGTCAGCGCTGCAGATGGAACATTTTCCCTGAAAGTTCCTGCCAGTACAAAAACACTTGAGTTTTCTTCGGTTAACCACGCTTCACAAACCGTTTCACTGAATAAGGCCACCGATCTTAATGTGGCCATGACCACCCAGGAAAGGGCCATTTCCGAGATCGTGGTAGTGGGATTCGGTGTTCAGAAAAAGAAATCGGTCACTTCCGCCATTGGTAAAATCGATCCAAAACCCATTGCCAGCCTTGTTACACCCAGTATCGATCGGCAGTTGGGGGGCCGAACCGCAGGTTTGCAGGTGACTACTACATCCGGCCTGGTGAATGAAGCCCCCCGCATACGGATACGCGGTGTGAACTCCATCAGTGGAGGCAGGGGCCCACTCATAGTGCTGGATGGTGTACCTATTGTTGATGGTGGCTTTTCCAGTATTGCAACAACTAATGCACTCTCAGATATCAATCCGGCAGACATAGAATCCATCGAAGTACTGAAAGACGGTTCTGCTTCGGCCATCTATGGTTCCAGGGCTGCTAATGGCGTATTGATGATCACTACAAAGAAAGGACGCAGCGGGAGGTCAAATGTGAATTACAGTGCGGTATTCGGATTCTCAAATCCACAGAAAAAATTTGACCTGTTGAATGCTGAAGAATTTGTAACCATAGCCAACGAGAAATTAATAAACGCCGGACAAGACGCCCAGGCATTCCTGAACAGTGAGAAAACAAATACCGACTGGCAATCTGAAATATTCAACAATAATGCAGCCTCCCAGATACATAATCTGAGTATCGACGGGGGATCTGATAAAACCTCTTATTTCTTTTCACTGAATTATGCGAACCAGGATGGTATGGTGACCACAAACAACGTAAAACGCTATGCATTACGTGCAAACCTGCAGCAAAAAGTAAATAACTGGCTTACGATATCTAATAACCTGACCATTTCGAGAACAGAAGATAATGACCAGAATAATGTTGCCAATGGAACCTCCGGCACCATCGCGGCTGCTATCAGATCATTACCCAATGTAAGGGTAAAAGACCCTGCACTTACCCAATTCGGGGGTTATAATATCCTGGAAGACGGATCGGCACTGGGCCAGGATGCCAACCTCCGTCCCATCGAAAATAACTATTCCAATATCGCATTCATACTGGCATACAATAAACACAATTCCATCAAACATCGCATTCTCAACAACCTGGCATTTGACATCAAACCTGTAAGCTGGCTGACATTCACCTCCAAGCTCGGTCTGGATTATTATACCGGGGTGGATTTTCAATCATGGGACAGCAGGCATGGCGACGGCAGATCAGTTGGAGGATATGTATTTAATCAAAATCTGAACAATACCCGTTGGGTCTGGCAGAATTATATAAACGCCAACAAAACATTTGACAAACATAGCCTGGGTCTGACCCTGGGCACTGAAGTGCAAAAAGAAACTTTCAACAGTTTCAATGGTCAGGGCTCAGGGGTATCAGATCTGTTTTTCATCCAGCAAAACCTGATCACCGGAAGTTATACCACACAATATAGTGGTGGCGATTATAGTGAGGGCCCGGGCTTCCTATCCTATTTTGCCAGGGCGAACTATGATTACAACAATAAGTATTTTTTGCAGCTTACATTCCGGAGAGATGGTCTATCCAAATTCGCACCTGAATATCGCTTCGGCAATTTCCCGGGCGTATCGGCTGGATGGAGGATCTCCAACGAAGATTTCTGGAAAAACATCAAGGCTCTTGAATTTTTCAATGATGCAAAGATCCGGGCATCCTGGGCCAAGGTGGGTAACGACAAGATCGCCGGTGGATTATTCCCCTACCTCAGCCAATACGGCTCAGCACCTTACGGTTCCATCAACGGTATTGCGGTGTCAGTGGTTGGCAACCCCGGACTTACCTGGGAGACCAACGAAAAACTTGACTTCGGCATAGACTTGACATTCCTGAAAAACCGACTCAATTTCAGTTTTGACTGGTTCCAGAATAAGAACAACGGTCTTGTGCTCGCTGCACCCCTTCCCGTTTCATTTGGTGTACCCGGAAATTCAATCAACAGGAACATTGGTGATATGCAGAACACCGGCATAGAGTTCGGGCTCAGCGGAAACATCATTACCAATAAAGATTTCTCCTGGGATGTAAACCTGAACTATACCAATGTAAAGAACGAAGTGAAATCGCTCTACCTCAACCAGGATGTGATCAATGGTTATAATATCCTGAGGGTTGGCCAGCCGATCAACGCGTTATACGGTTATCAGTTCGCGGGCGTTAACAGCGGAAATGGAAATCCCATGTATAACACCGCAAGCGGATCACTCATCCAGGGAGATATCGAATCCACCGAATATTTTGAAGTGGTGAAACCCGGTGATCCGGCTCTTGGTAATGCAACCACCCTGGCAGATGAAGACAGGAGAATACTGGGAAGCACAGTTCCTACCTGGTATGCAGGATTCAGCAACACATTCCGATACAAAGGATTTACACTGGATATGTTATGGCGGTTTTCCGGAGGCAATAAGATCTTCAATGTGACCAAACAGGATGCCCTGATGACCCAGTATTTTCTGAATAACGGGAAAGACATATTGAAGCGTTGGCAGAAACCCGGGGATGTCACTGACGTTCCTAAATTATGGTACGGCAGGGACGATTTCACCAATCTCCTGAATAATACCAATTCAAGATTTGTTGAAAGTGGAAACTATGCAAGGCTGGATAATATCCAGTTGGGTTATAATGTAAAAGTGGGCAAGAATAAGGTGGGTATAAAATCATTTCGCGTTTTTGTGCAGGGGCAGAACCTGCTGCTCTTTTCCAACTATTCCGGCATAGATCCTGAAAATATCACTGAGGAAGGTATTGATAACAGTACGGTTCCAAAACCGACCATTTTCTCTTTTGGATTTAATCTTGGACTGTAATTAATCACTTCAATCAATCATCAATAAAATCTTTGATATATGAAAGTCAAATTCTTCAAATATAAAATACTGCCGCTGATCACGGTGCTCCTGTTCATGATGAGCAGTTGCGAAAAGAAAGTACTTGACCTGCAGCCTTATTCCTCCTTTTCCGATCAATCTGCATTTGCGGATGAAGCTAAAATCACTTTGTCTGTTACCGGTGTATATGACGCTGCACAGTCCGGCTTCTACGCTGGAGGCCAGGTGCGAGGCTATCCTTTTGGTGCCGCAA
Organism: Sphingobacteriales bacterium; assembly: GCA_024640385.1. Taxonomy (GTDB): domain Bacteria; phylum Bacteroidota; class Bacteroidia; order Chitinophagales; family Chitinophagaceae; genus Pollutibacter. Next base: position 2,198 of record JAHEFC010000116.1, on the reverse strand, counting down.
GTATTGAACAGGGGGACATGAGGGGTGAAGACATGGCGAACAATGCGGGATTCTACCTGATCACCTATGAAGGGATCTATAATAACGTAACCAATAATAACGGTTATATGTTCCAGACCCTTTATTCACTGATCAACAAAGCAAACCTGGTGATAGAAGGTGTTACGGGAGCTGTTTCAAATAATATTATATCTGCTTCAAAAGGAAATGAATTCATAGCTGAGTGCCGGATGCTCCGCGCCATGGCCCATCACGAACTGGTATTACATTTTGCACGCCCCTATAACGATGGTAACGGCAGCAAGCCCGGTGTGATCTATCGGGATTTCGGAGTCAACAGTGAAGCTACTGCTGAAAAGGCACGTGAACAGAAACGTTCTGATTTCCCTGTATCTGTGGTCTACAACAGGATCCTGGAAGACCTGGATTTTGCAGAAACAAACCTGACTGGCACTGGTTCCCTTAAAACATACCGTGTTTCAAAAGCAGCTGCGATTGCTTTAAAAATGCGTGTAAAAATGCATAAAGGAGATTGGGCCGGGGTGATCACGGAAGGCAATAAGATCGTTTCCACATCGGCACCTTTCACAAGTGCCATAGGAGGCTGGCAGCTCACCGCTTCTCCTGACGGACCATTTGCCAACAACACATCCGACGAGAGCATGTTCTCCATCAAAAATGCGCCAACAGATAACCCGGATGTGAATGGCGCATTGGCCAGCATGTACAGTGATCCTGAACTTAATGGCCGTGGACTGGTGAGGATCAGTCCTATCATATGGAGCAATCCAAAATGGCTCTGTTCTGATCTCAGAAGAACTTCCATACTGGCACGCGTATATCCTGATGCTGTTTTCACCAACAAATACAGGGAACAATCCACACTCAGTGATGCTGCCCCTTTGATCCGTTATGCTGAAGTGTTGCTGACACTGGCAGAAGCTGAAGCCAGAACTGCATCGGGAGTTTCCAGCCGCGCACTGGCTTTACTGAACGCCGTTCGTAACCGGTCTGTGTTGACCCCGGCGGACCAGTTTACTGCAGCAAGTTTTGCAGACAAGAAGGCCCTGATCTCAGCCATACTATTTGAAAGGAGGATAGAATTCCTGGCCGAAGGAAAACGCTGGGGTGACCTCCATCGTTTGGCCAAAGATCCTGACTTCGCGCCAATAACAGGAGGAGGAATACCCGCCAAGGTGGCTTCAGGAGAAACTGATGCTGCCTGGTTCAACTGTGCGGGCGGAGTTACTTTAGATCTCTCCACCCCCGCGATCCCATACTCCAACTTCAAATTCGTTTGGCCTATCCCGTTAGTAGAAGTACAGCAGAATGCAAACTATACGCAGAATGAAGGATACTGATTAGATCACTAACCGGTTAGTGTGTTAGCCTGTTAGTACATTAGATAAATAAGTTAGTGATTAGAGGTTGGCCCGAAATGCCAACCTCTTTATTTTTTAAGCCAGAGTCCGAAGCCCCAGGAAGGAAGGCTTACCATATAAGGATGATGGTGCCGGATGGTAGTGATCTGGGCCAGGTTGGCATAACCATCCAGGTTGAGGTGATCAAAGATCTGGACATCCAATGGCCATTCAGAGAGATTCAGCATCACCACAATTTCTTCGTGACCTGCCCTTCTGGAATAACAGATCACTTTGTCTCCATGATCAATATGTACTATATGTGTATTCACCTGGGCCGAAGATGCCTCTAGTGCCGGATGATCGCGCTTCAGACTCAGAAGCATTTTATAGAATTCATGCAATTTGACATCCGGCCCCCAGGCGATCTCATCTTTCTCAAAAAATGCCAGTCTTTTCAGGTTGGGTAGTTCCTGGCCGGAATACAATAACGGTATGCCATTCCAGGTACAGGAGAACACAGCCAATGGAAGTGCCATCTCTCCGTATTTTTCATATTCTGTACCATTCCAGCTGTTCTCATCATGGTTGCTCGTGAACCAGGCCTTGATGGAATCTTGTGGTTTTAAATGATTGTAGCCGTTAAGTACATGATAAAGGCTGCTGATGGATTTATGATGTTGTTTGAATTCCTGGGTGGCATGCATCCAGGTCCAGGTATATGCCGCATCAAACACTTCCAGGTATTCGGGATTGTTCCACTGGTCGCATTCCGCAAGCCAGAAAAGTTTTTTCTTTTTTTCCAATGCCTTTCGGGCTTCAAACCAGAAATCGACC
>JAHEFC010000420.1 GCA_024640385.1 Sphingobacteriales bacterium | reverse complement strand
CTGCAAAAGTAAAGGAAAAAGCCCTAATTAATTCTTCTTTACATCTTTGAAATGTTCTTCACCGGGAGCAGGGGAAACTGAGGTCCAGCCCCCATCTATGATAAGATTTTGCCCTGTGATATGACCGGCCTGATCAGACAAAAAGAAAATGGCTGTATTTGCTATATCCTCTGTAGTTGCGGGTTTTCCCAGTGGTGTGATCTTTTTCCAGGTCTGCTCGTATTCGGGTTCTATGGCCAGCGTTCGTTCCGTGATAGTAGCTCCCGGTGAAATAGAGTTGATCCTGATATGATAGGGCGAGAGTTCCAGCACCAGGTTCTTTGCCAGCATCTGGATCGCTGCTTTCGTCATGGCGTAAGCTGCCAGGTATTTATGGGCCTGCACTCCAACAACCGAAGACATCAACAGAATACTGCCTCCCCCGGTTTTACGCATCTCCAGCGCCGAAGCCTGGGCCAGGAAGAAAGTACCTGCCATATTTAGCCGCAGCAGTTTTTGCATGGATTCAGGAGTATATTCAAAGAAATCGCCAAAAGTGGTGATACCTGCATTTGCCACCGCATAATGGATCGCCCCAAATTTTGCCACAGTGTCAGAGACCATTTTCCTGATGAATTCAACTTCTGATGCATCGCCCGGGTAAGCCAGGCATGATCCGCCTTCATTCATGATCGCTGTGGCTGCAAGTTCGGCGAGGTCTGGATCAAGATCATTAAGCACCACATTGACCCCGTGGGCTGCAAGTTTTCTCGCAATAGTGAACCCGATGCCTTGTCCTGCCCCCGTAATAATGGCTGTTCTTCCGGCAAACATGTTGATCGTTTATTAACCAACAATGTAACAAACCTGAAGTATATTACAAATATCGATGAGCAACAGGTCTGACCTTTCTCTTAATGAAGTACACGGATCCATAGACGCCAGATCAGCCGGACATCAACCCTGGTGGAAGAAGATCTTTGCCTTTCTCGGACCAGCCTACCTGGTCAGCGTGGGCTATATGGACCCCGGCAACTGGGCAACTGATCTGGCCGGTGGCAGCAAATTCGGCTATAGCCTGATCTGGGTTTTGCTCATGAGCAACCTGATGGCACTGTTGCTGCAAAGCCTCTCCGCCCGCCTGGGCATTGTAAGGGGGATGGACCTGGCACAATCCAACAGGGAAGCCTACCCGAAATGGATCAACCTATGCCTTTATGTGCTGGCAGAAATAGCGATCGCTGCAACAGACCTGGCAGAAGTATTGGGCATGGCGATAGGGCTCCATCTTTTGACTGGCATTCCCATTCTCTGGGGTGTGGTGATCACGGTTACTGACACCCTGCTTTTACTCTTTCTCCAGAGAAAAGGCATGAGGAGGATGGAGATCTTCATCATCTCACTGGTTGCCGTAGTGGGATTTTCATTTCTTGCCGAGATCATACTGGCTAAACCGGATCTGAAAGAAGTGTCGCTGGGATTCATTCCTCATATTGAAAACGAAGAAGCGCTTTATATTATGATCGGCATCATCGGCGCCACTGTGATGCCACATAATCTTTACCTCCACTCTGCACTGGTACAAACCAGGAAGATCCGCAGGGACAGAACGAGTATAAAGGAAGCATTGAAATATAATTTCATTGACAGCACCATCGCGCTTAACCTTGCATTCCTGGTTAATGCTGCCATTTTGGTGCTGGCCGCCACGGTGTTTTTCAAAACAGGCAGAACTGATGTTGCCCGGATAGAATCAGCCCATGAGCTATTGACACCTTTACTTGGTAACCAGTATGCCTCCAAGATCTTTGCCATCGCATTGATAGCGGCCGGTCAGAGTTCAACCATTACCGGAACATTATCAGGGCAGATCGTTATGGAGGGATATTTGAGATTGCGGATCAATCCCTGGATCAGGAGACTGATGACCAGGCTGATCGCCATCATACCTGCTTTCCTGGTGATCAGCATCTATGGCGACCAGGAGGTAGATTCCATGCTGATATTCAGCCAGGTATTGCTTAGTCTGCAGCTGGGATTTGCCATCATTCCACTGATCCAGTTTGTGAGCGATAAAGAATTAATGGGTGAATTTGCTATCGGCAGGATCACAAAAACACTGGCCTGGGCGATCGCAGCAGTGCTGCTATACCTGAATTTCAGGATGCTGGCCGGTGAGCTTACAAAATTTTTTAACGCCCATATTGCGATATCAATCCTGATCATAGCGGTGATGACCGCACTGGCATTCATCCTGGTTTATATTATCATCCATCCGCTGATCAGGAAGAAAAGATCTTCCAGGGAATTTGCCGTTCACAGTTCCTCCTACCCCGAGATCGTTTTTACCAAACCTTCTTATAAAAAAATTGCCGTGGCCCTTGAACTCAGTGGCTCCGACGGGAAACTGATCGAATATGCACTGGGCCAGGGAACTGAAGGAACAAGGTACCAGTTGATACATATTGTTGAGAGCCCTTCGTCCCGTATTTTGGGTGAAGAGAGTGACGACTACGAAACCCGTAAAGACATGGAGCAGTTGCAATACCTGCAGAACCAGCTCAGGCAAAAAGGATTTGAAGCGGACATCAGCCTGGGGTTTGGGATGAGAACAAAAGAGATCGTGAGGATCATCAATGAATGCGGAGCAGATATACTTGTGATCGGCGCGCATGGGCACTCGGGCCTGAAAGATATTTTCTTTGGCGAAACCATTGACTCGGTCAGGCATGCGCTACAGATTCCAGTGCTTGTAGTAACGATTGGCGGATTGGCGGATTGATGAATTCCGGATTCCGGATTGCGAATTCCGGATTTCTGGTCGCAGATCACTGAAAAATTCGGAATCCACAATCCGGAATCCGGAATAGATTAATGCGAATCCCTTGTCACCACACTCCCCGACCCTCCCACACAAAAATCCATATCGGCACCCAGATGCGCCTGCTGGACATGCTGCTGGTACAACTGCACATAGCCCCGCTTTTCTACTTTATGGGTAGGCTTCCAATTCTGTCTTCTTTCTGCCAGCTCCGCGTCATCTACTAACAATGTGAGTCTCCTGTTTGCCGTATCCAGTTCTATCCAGTCTCCATTCTGCACCAGGGCCAATGTGCCTCCCAGGGCAGATTCAGGTGACACATGCAATACAACGGTACCAAATCCGGTTCCGCTCATTCTTCCATCTGATATCCTCACCATATCATGAACACCCTGTTCCAATAATTTTTTCGGGACCGACATATTCCCTACTTCCGGCATCCCAGGATAGCCAATAGGACCAACATTCTTCAATACGAGTACACTGTCTTTTGTCACCGGCAGTTCCGGATCATCAATTCTTGCATGGTAGTCTTCTATGCTTTCAAAAACTACTGCCTGACCCTTATGCTGCATCAGTTCATGCGATGCCGCGGTGGGCTTGAGCACGGCTCCGTTCTCACAGAGATTTCCCTTGAGCACAACCAGGCCGGTATCAGGCTTGAATGGCCGTTCCAATGAACCTATCACCGTTGGATCGTAACAGGTTGCTGTCTGGTAATTATATTCAATCGATTTTCCACTCACTGCCAGCGACTGGTTATGCAAACGGCTGTGCAGCTCTTTCATTACAACCGGCAACCCCCCGGCATAATAAAAATCTTCCATTAAAAATTCACCAGAAGGCTGAAGATTGGCAAGCAGGGGGATATTGGCCGAAAGCCTGTCAAAATCTTCAAGCGA
>JAHEFC010000115.1 GCA_024640385.1 Sphingobacteriales bacterium | reverse complement strand
TCTGATAATACCAAATAAGAGCAGGTCATAAACATCAACAAAAAATCCAAGTGCACTCACGATCACTGAGATATGAAACAGACCCGGACCCCTGCCTTCCTTCATGAAATAATTTAATGCGCACAAATTAATACTCCCCGGCTGAATTCAATAGGGCCATTTACTGTTTGATGAAGAATGGGCTTATATTGATTCTCTTGTGGTCCAGGACCTTATGCCATTTATCCCAGTTTGCCCAAAGCCTTTTGATAAAATGCATAACTTCACATACCTATAACCAAGATATATGAAGAAAGTCCTCATTGCAGCCCTGATGCTGGTTTACGTTCAGATCTATGGCCAGCTGAAATTCACCATCAATGGCAATGTTGCCGGAATAAAAGATACGGTTGACAAAGTTTTTATCAACTATCGGTTTAACGGAGACTGGCAACAAGACTCTGTTGTGGTAACAGACAAAAAATATACTATTTCCGGAACCATAGAAGAACCATCAGTTGCTTATATCAGGGCTTCATATAAGCGAGCAGTTCCCCAGAGGATCAATCAGAAAAGAGACGTGCTATCGATCTACCTGGAAGGCACTACCATGACCGCCGCCCACACAGATTCTTTTTCGAATGTGACAGTAAAGGGTTCAAAATCCAACGACGCCTATGTGGAGCTGAATAACAAGATGAAACCTTTCAATGTCGAGATCGAACAACTGAATAATCAATACCGTGCCCTTGCCGCCAATAAAGATGAAGCAGGTATTGCGAAGCTTGAAGAAACCTATAATGACATAGAGAAAAGGCAGAATGAAGTATATAAAACTGAATTCCTGGCCAACCCTGGTTCGCCTATCGCACTGTATATTTTAGAAAGATTTGCAGGTTACGATATCAATGCAGACGAAGTAGACCCTTTGTTTGCAAAATTACCTGCTGCAGCTAAAGAATCAAAATCGGGCAAAGCCATGACCGAGAAACTGAATGTTGCACGTATCACGGGCATTGGCAAGCCAGCTCCTGAGTTTACACAGACCGACACCCTGGGTAATCCGGTTTCACTATCCTCTCTACGTGGTAAATACCTGCTGATCGATTTCTGGGCCAGCTGGTGCGGCCCCTGCCGGAAGGAAAATCCTAACGTTGTAAAAGCTTTCAATAAGTATAAAGAAAAAGGGTTTTCCATACTTGGCGTTTCTCTTGATCAGCCAAATGCAAAAGACAAATGGCTGAAAGCGATCCATGATGACCAACTGACCTGGACACATGTTTCTGATCTCCAGTACTGGAAGAATGCTGTTGCCGTTCAATATGGCGTTCAGGCTATTCCTCAGAATTTCCTGATCGACCCGGCAGGCAAGATCATCGCTAAAAACCTTCGCGGCGAAGAGCTCGATAAAAAACTTGGCGAGTTGCTGAAATAACAAGCGGCCCGAAATAATAAGCAGCGCAGCGGTTCATCCGCCTGTGCTTTTTTGTTGTTGGCAAACCAGCAACGAATCTCTTATTTTTTCATGTCAGTGGCTCATAATTGAGCAGCACCACCCCGCTTTTGAAAGTACGGGTATTGACCAGTTTAAGATCCAGCTTTTTAGATATGCCATGAAATATTGGAGTCCCGTATGGTATGGCTACCGGGTCAAGCATGATGCTGTAAAGATCTATGAGTCCATGGTCTGCCAGCTGGCTAACAATACTGCCACTGCCGAGAATGGTCATGTCTTTTGTGCCGGTTTCTTTCAGTTTCCTGACTTCATCATAAATATTGTGGTTGACAACACGGGTATTGTTCCATTCAGCCTTCTCAAGCGTTCTCGAGAATACGATCTTTTCCGATCTGTTCATTCCTTCTGCAACTACAGGCATAGCTGCCATGGCCTGCTCTGTTGGCCAGAACGAATACATCATTTCATAGGTGACCCTGCCAAAAAGAAGTATGCTGTCCCTTTGCGCGTTCTCTGCTGAGAACTCACCCTCTTCACTACCATGCCTATGCCAGCTGATATCTTCCCTGAGACCCTTGTAAAAGCCATTGAGTGAAAGAAAATTGAAACAGGATAGTTTTGGCATGGGTTATTTGGTTTTCTTTTTCTTCTCCAGGTTCTGCTTCACCCTGAATCTAACAATATCCCTGATCAGCTTTACCGGGATGGGCTTGTCAAGAGGAAACTGAATGGTTCCCTTTGAGGTTTCGAAACCACCAAGTACGTCTTTGAAAGCCTCTACACCAGCGGCCCCGGGATAAAAGCCAAGATGGTTCTTAAAAGCAGCAAAATGTACAAGGTTACCATTCAACTTAAAAGTTGGGATGCCATAGCTCATGGCCTCTTCTGCACCGGGTGCATGCTTGCTGATCAACGCACGGATCTGCTCCAGCTTGTTCTGGATCTCTGCAGGATACCCGGCAATATATTCATCAATGGTTTCCACTTTCTTCATAATTGTTCGGCTTTTGCTCTGCCACTGAAGTTACGCCTCTAAGAGTTGTTGTACATTGAATTTCTTCATTTTCAAAAAAGCCTGCATCACCCGCCCGGCCCGTTCAGGGTCGCCCATCAGCTGACCCAATATTTTAGGGACGATCTGCCAGGAAATGCCATACCTGTCTTTCAGCCATCCGCACATGCTTTCCTCCCCGCCATCTGTAAGCTTTTCCCAGAAACGATCGATCTCAGCCTGGTCTTCACATTCAACTACAAAAGAGACAGCTTCATTGAAACTGAACCCATGATCCATAGAGCTGTCCATGCACATGAACACCTGTCCTTCCAGTTTATACTGGGCGTGCATGACCAGCCCCTCATCTTTCTGACCGGGCGGGTACTTCATTATGCCCACCACGGAACTATTTGCGAAAATAGCAGTGTACGTTGCCATAGATTTTTCCGCATTACCTGCCTGATCTCCGGTGAACATCATGACCGGCGTAAATTTCTGACCAACTGCTTCCATTTTCCCTAATGCCAATTGCCAGCTGACACCGAATTTATCCTGCACCCATCCGTATTTTTCGCTCCAGTCATACTTATCCAGGGGCATCATCATCTTTCCTCCTACCATTAAAGCATTCCAGTAACTATCCACTTCCTCTTCAGTTTCACACACCACGTAAAATGAAATGGAAGGGTTAATGATATACTTTGGACCACCGTTAAGACACATGAATTTTTGTCCGGCCGACCTGAATGTGGTTACCACCGGATTAACATCAACGATCTCTGAATTCCGGAAAACAGAGCAATAATACCTGGCAGCCTCTTCTGCATTTGCATTGAACCAGAGGCAGGGGTAGATCTTATTGGTCATACGGTTTAATATTGGTGCGTTAAGGGGATATAAACCTAATTATATTTGACGAAATTCGAAATGGACGGAGGGCAAATTGGATGAATGGTTTTACCGAACTGCGTTAATTTCAAATGCATGATGAGATTTGTTTTCCTTATTACCGTTTCCCTGTATTTCAATACTGCGATCTGCCAGACCCAGAAAGATGTAGCGCATAATACCAATGCCTGGCTGATGTATTTCGGCAATCACAAACTCAGTGATAAATGGGGGCTCCACCTGGAGGCCCAGCTGAGACGGAGTGAAATTATCAGCAACCCGCAACAACTGCTGTTAAGGGGTGGCATCAATTATTATCTGAATTCCCAGCTATTTTTCACCGCCGGCTATTGTTTTGTTGAAACCTATCCATATGGGGAACAACCAGCAAAGTCTTCATTCCCTGAAAATCGATTTTGGGAACAGGTACAGGTAAAAACGCAACTAAAGCAGGTGGAATGGATCAGCAGGTACAGGTTGGAACAACGATTTGTGAAAAATCCTGTAAGTAATTCTGCCGGTGAGTATGAACCGGGAAGCGCCGTGTATTCAAACCGCATGAGGATACTGAATCGGTTATCAATTCCTTTCAAAGGTCAGAGTATTGTCGACAAAACTTTTTACTTTACTGTTTACGATGAGATCATGTGGAACTTTGGAGAAAACACAGGTCCGAATTTGCTTGACCAGAACAGGCTCTATGCGGCATTCGGCTACGTGATACCTGTAGCAGGCAGGCTCGAAGTAGGATACCTCCTGCAATCCATTTATAAAGCTGATGGTATCCGGGTTGAACAGAATAATACGTTTCAACTTGCACTGTTTTCAAACATTAGTTTTGCCCGCAAGAAATAAGACATCATACTGTCATCCGGGCACGGATCAGGTTACCCTTATGGCCTCAATATCCCCGCTGCCAGCCCAATTCCCTGTTTCTCCAATTCAATTTTTTACTATCTTAGATTTATTATGACACTTTTTGTAGCCGGTTTACCGTACGATATAGATAATGCCGAACTGGAAGAAATATTTGAGAAGTTCGGAAAAGTAAGATCTGCCAAAGTCACCCTGGACCGCGAAACCGGTAAAAGTCGTGGCTTCGGATTCGTAGAAATGGAGAACGATGAAGATGCCCTGCAGGCAATAGAACTGCTTAATGAAATTTCACTGGACAGAAAAGGCAAACCCCTGGTAGTAAAACAGGCGGAAGACAGGCCATCTTCCAAATCCCCGAGACCCGGCGGCAACAGACCCAATAACAAGTTCAACCGGTGGTAACACCCTGTTTAAATAGTTAGATAGAGAGTAAGAGAGATAGAGAAAAGCGTTTTCTATCTCTTTTTTTGTGTGGCATTCAATCCTTAAACCAACAACTAATGGAAGCACCAGTTTCTACAGGCTTTGCTGCGCCCACCAGCGCCAAAGAAAGAATTTCAATCCTGGATTCATTAAGGGGATTTGCCATCCTGGGCATACTGATGATGAATATCGTCCCTTTCGGTTATGGTGCCTATGACCCTTCTGTCTATAACGAGGCTCCGATAGACTTCAACACCTGGTACCTGGTCCAGTTGCTCCCTCATGGCACCCAAAGAGCCTTGTTCTCCCTGCTGTTCGGTGCGGGGATCCTGCTCTTTATGAAAAACCTGGAAGCAAGAGTTGACGGGCTCAAGGCAGCGGATTATTTTTTCCGGCGCCAATTGTGGCTGATGGCATTTTCATTGTTCGATGTGTATATACTTCTCTGGGAAGGAGATATCCTTTTCGATTATGCATGCTTCGGGATGTTAATGTTTGCATTCAGGAATCTTCCGCCAAAAAAACTGTTCATAGGCGCGGCTGTTTGCATGTGCCTGATGCTGGCCCGGGAGAACAGGAATCTCTACTTGGATAAAGAAGTGATCCGCAAAGGTGAATACGCAGCCAGTATTGATACTATGGTACAAAACCTGAGTAACAAACAGAGGGCCGAGATCACTGCCATGCAGGATCTTAAAACATATACCAGTACTGAAAAGAAAAAGGAAAGAGTTGAAAAGGCCAGGGAGAAAATGAGGGGGAACTATAGTGAAGTGTATCGTACCCGAACCCAATATTATCTTGACACCATTACGAAGTACATCTACCTGGAGGCATGGGATGTACTCTGCATGATGTTCCTGGGCATGGCGCTATTCAAAACAGGTGTGTTGACGGGACATTCCCCGTTCAGAACTTATCTTTTCATGTTCGTGATCGGAACAGGCATCGGGCTTTTGCTTACCCATCTCAGGTTGCAGCGATTGGTTCATTACAACTTCAATTACTATGAGATAGCCAGAAACATAGGTTTCGAATTTTACGAGCTGACCCGTGTTTTCAGAGCCATAGGTTTTATCGGGCTGCTCCTCATGCTGTATAAATCAGGATTGGTAAACTGGTTATTCAATCTATTTCAGCCTGTAGGCCAGATGGCTTTTACCAACTACCTGGTGCAATCTCTACTCATGGGATTTTATTTCAATGGATATGGGCTGGCCATGTTCGGCAAACTCGACAGACATGAGATCTATTACGTGGTTGGCGCAGTTTGGATCATCCAGATCATCTACAGCAATATCTGGCTCCGGTATTTCCGATTTGGGCCCTTCGAGTGGCTGTGGCGTTCGCTCACATACTGGAAAAAACAACCACTGATAAGATAATTAACCGGTTAGAATGCTTACCGGCTAAAGCATGAGATAAACAGGAAAGAGGGGGTCACTCTCATATTTATCTGGTGCGCTAACCGGCTAACACGTTAACCGGCCAGCACACTTAGTGGGGTCTATATTTTTTCTCATTCCGCAAACATCCGGCAGCCATTAATTGTTACCTTTGGTATCCTCCTAAACACGCTCATCTACTAACAATTTTTTATTCTATAAACATGGGAAATAACACATCTCCAAGCACAACTGCTTTCAGCACCAATGGTGAAAGTAAATGTCCGTTTCTTGGCGGACCACTGAAACAAAGCGCAGGCGGCGGCACCAGCAACCGCGACTGGTGGCCCAATCAACTGAAGCTGAACATCCTCCGTCAAAACTCTTCACTGTCCAATCCAATGGGCGAGCAATTCAATTATGCAGAGGAGTTCAACAGTCTGGATCTTAACGCTGTGAAAAAAGATATTTATGACCTGATGACCAGGTCCCAGGACTGGTGGCCTGCCGATTACGGTCACTATGGCCCTTTCTTCATTCGCATGGCATGGCATAGTGCCGGTACTTACCGTATATCCGACGGCCGTGGCGGTGGTGGCACGGGAACACAGCGATTTGCACCGCTTAACAGCTGGCCTGATAATGCGAACCTCGACAAGGCCCGGCTCTTACTGTGGCCTGTGAAACAGAAATATGGCAAGAAACTCTCCTGGGCCGATCTCATGATCCTCGCCGGCAACTGCGCACTCGAGTCGATGGGCTTCAAGACCTTCGGATTTGGTGGTGGAAGGGAAGATGTTTGGGAACCGGAGGAAGATGTTTACTGGGGTTCTGAAACCGAATGGCTGGGCGACAAACGCTATACAGGTGACCGTGAACTGGAAAACCCTTTAGGTGCTGTTCAAATGGGACTGATCTATGTGAATCCGGAAGGACCTAACGGAAATCCTGATCCGCTGGCTGCGGCCCGCGACATACGTGAAACATTCGGCCGTATGGCAATGGACGACTACGAGACGGTGGCCCTGATCGCAGGTGGTCATACATTCGGTAAAACGCATGGCGCTGCCGACCCGGGCAAATACGTTGGCAGGGAACCTGCAGCTGCCGGCATAGATGAACAAAGCCTTGGATGGAAAAACACATTTGGCAGTGGTAATGCCGGCGATACCATAACTAGCGGTCTCGAAGGTGCTTGGACCACCACGCCAACAAAATGGAGCAATAATTTTTTCGAAAATCTTTTTGGGTTCGAATGGGAACTGACAAAGAGCCCTGCCGGTGCACACCAGTGGAAACCTAAAAATGGTGCTGCCGCAGGAACTGTTCCCGATGCACACGACCCGTCCAAACGTCATGCCCCCACCATGTTGACTACCGACCTCGCGCTGAAAGTGGACCCGGCATATGAGAAAATCTCAAGGCATTTCTTTGAGAACCCGGATGAATTCGCAGACGCTTTTGCACGTGCATGGTTCAAGCTGACTCACCGCGATATGGGGCCACGAGCCCGCTACCTCGGACCTGAAGTACCTGCCGAAGAGCTGATCTGGCAGGATCCTGTTCCTGCCGTTACACACGAATTGATCAATGATCAGGATATTGCTGAACTGAAAAGCAGGATCCTGGCCAGCGGACTGACAGTTTCGCAACTGGTATCTACCGCTTGGGCATCGGCATCTACTTTCCGCGGCTCAGATAAACGCGGTGGCGCTAATGGAGCCCGCATTCGCCTCGCACCGCAGAAAAACTGGGAAGTAAACAACCCGGCACAACTGTCTAAAGTATTAGCTGCACTGGAAAACATCCAGGCAGTATTTAACAATGCACAATCCGGCAATAAGAAAGTTTCACTGGCCGATCTGATCGTACTGGCCGGTTGCGCAGGCATTGAGAAAGCTGCAAAAAATGCAGGGGTTGACATAACAGTGCCATTTACCCCAGGCCGTGCTGATGCTTCTCAAGCGCAGACCGATGTGGAATCATTTGCCGTGCTCGAGCCGGCAACCGATGGGTTCCGTAATTATATAAAAGGCAAACACAGTGCAGCAGCTGAACACCTGCTGATCGACAAAGCCCAATTGCTGACCCTGACTGCACCGGAAATGACTGCCCTGATTGGCGGAATGCGTGTACTTAACGCAAACTTTGACCAGTCTAAACATGGCGTATTCACTAAGCGACCAGAAGTACTTACCAACGACTTCTTCGTTAACCTGCTCGATCTGGGTACTACCTGGAAGGCAACTTCAGAGTCCGGCGAGGTTTTTGAAGGTCGTGACCGCAAAACAGGCGAACTGAAATGGACGGGTACCCGGGTAGACCTGATCTTCGGTTCTAATTCAGAGCTTAGGGCCATCGCTGAAGTCTACGGATGTGAAGATTCACAGGAAAAATTCGTGAAAGATTTTGTGGCAGCCTGGAACAAGGTGATGAACCTTGACCGATTCGACCTGGCATGAACCTGTTGAAGTACTAAAATGATCTGAATCTAAAAATGCGGAGTGCAATACTCCGCATTTTTCATTTCAATTCGTAACTAGTGGTACCGGGGTAGTAATTTTATTCAAAAATTATGCAATGACAACCTACAGGTCCAAGATTGGCATTGAACTGATGATCCCACTTTCAATTTTATTTATCTGGAGCCTGATCACTCAGATCAACACAAAAGACTGGCTGGGCCTGGCCATAATTCTGCTCACGTCAGCATTTTTTGCTCATATCCTTCTTACCATATACTACCAGGTAGATGATAAATACCTGGTTGTAAAATGCAGCTTTCTGGTGCGCACTTCGATCAATATCAGATCCATCAAAACGATCAGGGAATCAGGGAGCATTCTTGCCGCTGCTGCTGCCTCATTAGACAGGCTTGAGATTCTTTATAATGATAACGATTCGATCCTGATCTCACCAAAAGATAAAGAAGCGTTTATAGAACACCTGTTAAGAATAAACCCTAACATAGTGGTGATATATAAGAAAATTACATAGCGCTTATTTAGTCTTCACGTATTTCTTCACCCTTGCATCATTGATCTTTCCCTTCCAGTTCAATCCGAAACCAAAATCATATTTGTTACCTGCAGCATCAATATAGGGCTTCATATCATGAGGCAGGTCTTCTTTCTGCAACTCCACTTCATCCATGTTGGCAGGCATCTGGAACGGCAGCAATCCGCTGGGTTCCGCAACACCCGTCATCAGGTCCATAAATGCCTGGCTCTGCACACCAAATCCCACCAGCAACGCATTCACTTCTTTTTCAAATTCCGCAACCACAGCCGGGTTACTCAGCGACATGGCCACGATCACCGGCTTGCCATTCATGGCTTTTTTTGTATCCAGTATCACCTGCAGATCATTATTATTGGCCGTACTTACCGTTTTGCCTTTATAACTCCTGTTATCCAGGCCCGGCTCTGAAGGATCACCGGCAGCAATACTTTTATCACGGGCCTTTACTGCTTTATAATCCCCATATTGAAGACTGACAGGAATATACCCGTTACCTCCTTTCTTTACATCATCCCCATCATAACCGGGATTTGCCATCGGCCCTTTTACAAATATTAAAGCCGCGTCTGCCTCGGCAGGATTATCAGTGAACTGGAAATATTTTTTCAACAATTCAGGCGGGAAAGGATAATCGATCTTCTCCGGATTGGCCACTCCAAACCAGTTCTTTACAGACGGGGTTTTGACCTTAGGCATATACACCCTGATCTGCTTTTTCAAAGGCAGCGTTTTGCCACTGTTCTTCAACATCACGATCGACTTCACCTGGGCTTCATAACCCTCACGCATAAACGAAGCATTTCCCACCACCCTTGCAGATTCGGCAGGATCCAGGTAAGGGTTTTCGAACAGTCCGGTTCTGAAAATATTCAGAAGCAATCTCACTGCCGACTGTTCAAAACGTTTCCGCATAAATGCTTCGCCGTGCTCTTTCACACCCATATTATAGGCTTCCAGAACCGGTGCCGCTTCATTGTTTCCTCCAAACTGGTCTACTCCTGCCATGATCACTTTATAATGACGCTCTGCCACTGACTTCAACTCCATTCCCCAGCTCTTTCCCTTGAACTCATCCACCTTGCCGGGATCTCCCGTAACCAGCCAGTCAGTGCAAACCACCCCATCATATTTATATTTTGTACGAAGCAGGTCAGTGATCAGGTATTTGCTGTATCCGTTACCTACATTCTCGCCGTTCACTTTATCCTGGTTGTATGAAATGGTATAATATGGCATTACCGCTGATGCCATTCCTGTTTTACCCTCGAGGGCAAATGCACCTTTTACAAAAGGTACCAGGTGATTGTCAAAGCCCTTACCTGGATACACTGCGTATTTCCCGTATCCAAAATGTGCATCTCTTCCGCCTTCACCGCTGCCCCCACCGGGCCAGTGTTTTACCATGGCA
>JAHEFC010000114.1 GCA_024640385.1 Sphingobacteriales bacterium | reverse complement strand
CGCAGAAAGGAGCGCTCATGGTGCTGATCACTGCAAATGTGCCCCTTGATCCGGGTACCATGTATTTTTTTGCTGTTTCATGCTTCTCCCTTTGGATGGGAAGAATTTCAAATTCCTTTGATGCCACTTCAAGGATCTGCTGCCAGGTCATGACCCTTTCACTGTTCCACCTGTTGCCGCTGAATGGCATGAATTCTATAAAGCGTACGTGAATGGGATTATCATGGGTCCACCTGATGAAATCGCTGATCTCATGGTCGTTCAGTCCCTTCATCACCACCACATTCACTTTCACATGGAACCCGAAATCCACCATCATATTGATATTGCTAAATACCCTGTCGTACTGGTCACGCTTGGTCATCAGCATGAACCTCTCTTTATCAAGTGTATCAAGACTGATATTAAGTGATGTTATCCCCGCATCTTTCAATACTTCTACATATTCGTGAAGCCTGGTGCCGTTGGTTGTGAGCGTAAGTTTGACCGGCAGTTTTGAAAGACGGCGTATGATATCCCCTGCATCTTTACGTACCAGGGGCTCCCCGCCTGTGAGCCTGATCTTACGTACCCCGTTATCTACAAATATTTTTGAAATGGATTCGATCTCCCCGGCCTGCATCAGCCTGCTTGCAGGGGTAAAATCGTAGTGCTCATCAGGCATGCAATAAAAACATCTCAGATTGCAATTGTCTGTCAGCGAGATCCTCAGATAATCATGTACCCTGTTGAAACCGTCTACGATCATTCTATAAGTTATTTATTCCCGATCAATTTTTCGTAATCTTCTTTGGTGTCAATATCGATTTTCCCTTTTTCGAAATCAACCAATGCAACCTGATCACCGTATAGGGTGATCAGCTTCCTTGCTCCTGTATCTCCCCTTAGTTCCAACAACTTAGGGAAAAAACTCCTGTGGAAAACTGCAGGAGTCCCGGTTCTGCCATCATATACGCTGGCTGCTGCAGGAAGCCCTGATTCCCGTTGAACATGCAGCAATTGCTGCAGAACAGAAGGCTCCAGGTGAGGCTGATCACAAACCAGGATCATCAGCCCGTCAGTGTCCGGATCCAATGCCGTCATCGCTTTGACACCCGCCCGCACGGAAGAAGCCATGCCTTCTTCCCAATCACTATTTTCTATTAAACACAGATCAGGCATATCCAGTTCATTTCTGATCTTTTCCGCATTGGCCCCCAGAACTACTGCTACATTCCCTATGCTTGAATCCAGCGCTGTACCAACAACCCTCTTGATCAAAGACATCCCTTCAAAATCCAGCAGTTGTTTTGGACTGCCCAGCCTTGCACTTTGCCCTGCCGCCAGGATCAGGATCCCACAATGGTTGATCCGGTAGTCCATTTATTTAAAAAGTCTTTTTTGCTCGATCTTAGTTTCTTCCCTGGAATGGATCACGTCCGGCTTCTCACGCAGCATTCCGCCAGATTTGGCATTCATGACAGCCTGGATTTCGGAGATGATGCTCAGGGCGATCTCTTCAGCGGTTTCTGCACCTATTTCCAGACCTGTAGGGCCATACAGTTTTTCCTGCATTTCCTTTGTGATCTCCATACCTCCGTCACGAATTTCGCCAAGCATGCGTTCCAGCTTTTTCCTGGGACCCAGCATGCCAATATAAGGGATACTTTTAGGGAGCAGGGCTTTGAGCATGGCCATATCGTAGTTATAATTATGCGTCATCATTACAAACACGGTTCTTTCATCCATCGGGATCTGCTCCAGTACTTTTTCCGGCTTGCTGACCAACACCTGGCAGGCGCTGGCGAAACGTTCCGGCTTGGCATGGGTGTTTCTTCCATCAACAACCCTTACATCCCATCCAATGATATCAGCCATCTGCATCATGGGTATCGCATCATTGCCTGCACCCACCACCACCAGTGAAACGGCAGGCTGTAAAAACTCTATGAATGCAGTAACCGTGATAGCCTGATCAATATATTGTTTGAATGAAGACTGTCTGTTCTGCATCGCTTCCTGAACATCCTCCATTACTACTGCTTCGATTGCAGGATAGGGAATACTGCCGGAAATATTTCCGTTGGATTCCATAAGCAGGCAGGTGCCCGGTTGAGGATCATGTTTTTTTTCCAGTGAAAACATGGTGACCAGCACCGCATTCTGCCTGATGGCTACCACTTTTCGTAACAGTTGAATGGGATTGTCCGGCTTATTGGGATCTATGGGTTCAAACAACACCTGTATCACCCCTGCACAACCCAGTTGAATACCGATGGTCATATCGTCTTCATCACTGGTATCGTAGGTAACCAATTTGGATTGTTGTTTTGAAAGTACCAACAATGCTTTTCTAAGTGCATCGCCTTCCAGGCAACCACCACTGATGGCGCCGGTCAGCTCTCCTTCATCATTGACGATCATTCGTGCACCCGGACGGCGGTAGGAAGAACCGTCAAGATGAACCACGGCAGCCAGCGCGGCTTTCCTGCCGGCATGAACTGCACTGTCGTAAGCTTTTATGATCTCTCTTATCTCTTTCAAAATCTATTATTAAGAAGTAAAAATTAAGAAAGGATATCTTTTTAATTTTTACTTTTTACTTTTTACTTTTTAATTCTCTCACATCCCTTCCGGTGCAAGCCCCATCGCCCGCGCCTGGATGTATTTCTCCGGATCTTTCTCAAATTTCACCTTGCAGCCATCACAGCAGAAATATACTTTTTCCCCTTTGTATTCGATGATATGCTTGGGATTATTCATGTCTACCGGAATTCCGCAAACAGGATTGATATAAAAACTCGGCGCCGGTGCATCTCCTGATTCCTTATTTAACTGGTCGAAAGATACTACCACGTCGAGACTGTTTTTCACTTGTATGATCTCTGCCAGGATACTGATCGCCACTTCATCTGGAAGTTTGGCATTGATATCAATGCCTGCCGGAGATCGAATGGCTTCCACTTTTTTGGGATCTGTACCGGCATCAATGAGGTAGGCAGAAATGGCTGCCATTTTTTTACGGCTGGCCACAAAGCCAATATATGAACAGTCTTTCTTTATCGCTTCTGACAATGCTTTTTCGTCATTGTCTCCCTGGGTGGCTATGACAATAAAACTTGCCGGCGAGGTTTTCAAACCTGAAAGATCATAATGCGTGATCAGTTCATCTACTTTATCATAGGTTTTCAGATTGGCATCCTGCCCTACCCCGGTGATTCGATACCCGGCTGTACGGGCGATTCTTACTAAAGATTTTGCGATCTCCGATTTTCCGATCACTACCAGATGTGGCTGGGGAAGAACCGGTTCTATGAAGACTTCTACTGTGCCTTCACTCTGGCATGTCATTTTGTATTCCATCACGCCTTCCTGGATCTGCGAATCTACCAGGTGCTTGCCGATACGTACCAATCGGGCCTTGCCACTCCTGATGGCATCGAGGGCCTCTTTCAGCACAATTCCGCTGACGCATCCGCCACCGATCCATCCTTCCAGATGTCCTGTTTTTCTGATCAGGGCCTTATCGCCCACCTTGCCGCTGCTTGGGGCATCGCGACGCACAACCACTGCGAGCGCAAACGGCTCGTTCTTCTTCTTCAATTCCTGCACCTGTTCAATATGTTTCTCAAGCATTTGATAATATGTTTTCCAGTTCCAATAAACTTTCCAGGTTATGGGCACTCCTGAAATCATCAACTGAAGGCAGCGCCGCCTTCATTCCCTTAGCCAGGGGAGCATACCCTTTTGAACCTTTTAAGGGGTTCAGCCAGATCACTTTTTTAGCACGACGGTGGATCTTTTGTAATTCCGTTCCAAGAAGATTGGCGTCACCGGTATCAAGTCCGTCGCTCAGGATCAATACAACCGGAGAACCATTCAGCATGCGTTTCCCATAGGAATCCGAAAATTGTTCCAGGCACTCCCCGATCCGGGTACCACTGCTCCAGTTATCAGCATGCTCACTGATATTTTTCAGCACAGTGCCAAGATTCTGTTTGTCCAATGCATTTGTTATCCTTTTGAGTGATGTGCTGAATACAAAAGCTTCCAGCTGCCGGAAATGCTCTCGAAGCGCACATATGAAACGCAGGAGGAAGAAACTGTATTTATCCATAGACCCGCTTACATCCAGCAGAACGATAAGGCGCTGTTTTTTAGGTGTATTCAGTCTATGGAAAAGGTCAACCGGTTCACCGCCTGAGGCTATGCTTTTCCTGATCGTTCTGCGCATATTGATCTGGCCCTGGCGACGATGTTGTTTCATTCGCCTGCGCATTCTGACAGCCATCTGCCGGCAAAGTTTTTTTGCTATCTCCTCCAGTTCATCTGCCTCCATCACATTCAGCAGGGAAAGATCGATCTTCTTCAGTCTCTCTTCTGAATTTGCACCGCTGACATTGCTTGCCTCTTCATCCGAAGGTTCCGTGTTGCCAACGCCCAGCATCACCAGGGAGGAATTTGTTTTCTTGGATATACTACCCTCTAATTTCATCTCGTTCTTGCGTTCTTCGAGATCGAGAGGGTTGGTATCCCAGAAGAGTATGAATAACTTTTCAAATTGCCGGCCTTCTTCAGGCGAGGTGCAGAATAAAGCTTTCAATGCATTCTTGAACAAGGCCCTGTTGGTCAATAGCCCTGCAGACGCTGCCCGAAGTGCCTCCTGTGTTTCCTGGATGCCAATATTCATCCCATGGCTTCTTGCGAACCGCGCAAATGCCAGAATGCCTTCGGACAGGCTATTGGTCTGAAATGCCTGAATCTTATCCACTTCCTAATATGCTATTAGATCTGCCTTAACCATTGCAATATCTTCCGTTGACTTCAATATGGAGCCCAGCGTTTTGTCAATGGCTTCTTTGTTCACATCCCTCAGGCCCAAAGCCATCAGGCTTTCGGCCCAGTCAATGGTTTCGCTGACACCCGGCACCTTGACCAACTTGCGCTGGCGGAACTGGTGAACATGACCCACTACCTGTTCCAGCAGATGCTGCTCAATGCCAGGAAGCCTTTTCTTAACGATCTTCATTTCCTTGGCAACGTCAGGGTAATCGATCCAGTGATACAGGCATCTTCTTTTCAGTGCATCACTCAATTCCCGTGTACGGTTCGACGTTAGTATCACATAGGGCTTATGAACGGCTTTGATTGTACCCAGTTCCGGGATGGTGATCTGGAATGCAGACAGGAGTTCAAGCAGGAATGCCTCGAATTCCTCATCACTGCGGTCCAGTTCGTCAATCAACAGTACCGGAGGTTTATCTGTCTCCGTTATGGCGCTAAGTAAAGGACGTTTAAGAAGATATTCATCACTGAAGATCTGCTTCTCTTTTTCCGCCACACTCAGGTCGCTGCCTTCCTGTAAACGAATACCCAGCAATTGCTTCTGGTAGTTCCATTCATAGACCGATGTACTCAGATCCAACCCTTCGTAACACTGGAGCCGGATCAGCTTGGTGTCGAGCCACTGTGAAAGAACCAGGGCTGCCTCGGTTTTGCCCACACCGGGCGGACCTTCCAGCAACAGGGGTTTGTTCAGTTTCAGCAAAAGGTATAAAGACGTCACCATCTCCTCATCAGCCACATACTGGTGCTCATCAAGAAAACGGATCAGCTGTTCCGGATTTTGTAAGTTTTCCAATTTCTTTTATTTAGCGCCAAACATTCCTTTGATCATACTTCCCATCATTCCGGCTGCATTGAGTGAACCGCTTACTTCCTTCCCATCCAGCTGGTTCTTGAAATTACTGATGAACTGATCCAGCACATGGGTAGTGGCATCTGAAGCCAGCCTGCTCCCGAACTGTGCCAGCATACCCTGAACAGTAACATCCATCATCACATTCACTTCTGTTCCGCCGTCTTTTGCCGTGAGCACACCATTCAGCAGCATATCTGCGCCACCCTTACCTTTCACATCTGTGCCCACACCTTTCATTTTCATACTGTGCGTATCAGCGTTGCGTTCCAGGAAACTGATGTTGCCGCCATATTTGGCTTTGACCGGGCCGAATTTCAGTTCCACCTCGCCTTTAAAATTGTCTGCGTCCACCATTTCTGTCAGTGAAGCGCCGGGCACACAAACTACGATCTTTTCCGGATTGGTTATGTTGGCCCAAACTGCATCGATCGGGTGCTCAACATGAAAAGTTTTTGAAATATTTACATTCATAGTATCAAGTTTTAAAGGTTGCAGGCTGCAGGTTAAGGTTGCAGACTTTTCGATTTCTGCAACCTGCCACCTGCAACCTGCCACCTGTTATTTAATTACTCCTTTATCCCTAAGTGCCTTGAATATCTTATTGGGCGTGATAGGAATATCCATATGGGTAATGCCATAAGGTGAAAGCGCATCTACAATGGCATTTGCTATGGCAGGGGGTGCACCAACTGTTGGCGACTCACCAACACCTTTGGCTCCTATCGGATGGTGAGGTGAAGGAGTGACCGTATGACCGGTTTCCCAGTGCGGAGACTCAACAGCTGTAGGCACCAGGTAATCCATGAACGTACCATTCAGGATATTACCCTGTTCGTCATAGATCAGTTCTTCATACATCGCCGGTGCAATACCTTGTGTAAGGCCGCCATGTACCTGGCCCTGCACGATCATGGGATTGATGATGTTTCCACAATCATCGATCGCAACAAAGCGGCGGACCTTGATCTCAAATGTTTCGTTATCAATATCTACCACACAGATATACGCACCTGATGGGAAAGTAAGGTTTGGCGGATCGTAGTAATGTGTTGCCTCGAAGCCTGCCTCCATACCCTGGGGATGGTTGGTATACGCTGCGAAAACGATCTCCTGTATGGTCTTTGATTTTTCAGGAGCTCCTTTCACATGGAATTTACCCGGTTCCCATTCCAGGTCGTCTTCACTCACTTCAAGCAGGTAGGCTGCGATCTTCCTGGCCTTATCCCGAAGTTTACGGGAAGCCACTGCTGCTGCTGCACCTGCTGTTGGTGTACTGCGCGATGCATAGGTTCCCAATCCATAAGGAGCAGTATCTGTATCTCCTTCTTCTATCTGGATATTCTCCATCGGTATGCCCAATTCCTCAGCGATGATCTGCGCATAAGTGGTCTCGTGTCCCTGTCCCTGGCTCTTGGTACCAAATCTTGCAATGGCCTTGCCGGTTGGATGTACACGGATCTCTGCACTGTCAAACATCTTGATGCCAAGTATGTCGAAGTCTTTTGAAGGACCTGCACCTACGATCTCAGTGAAAGTTGAAATACCGATACCCATCAGCTCGCCTTTTGCTCTTTTTTCCGCCTGTTCGCGACGCAGATTTTCATAATCCACAGCGGCCATGGCTTTGTGCAAACCTGCATGGTAATCGCCACTGTCGTACGACCAGCCAGTAGGTGATTTCCATGGGAACTGGTCTTTATGAATGAAGTTCTGCAAGCGCAGATCTGCGGGATCTTTGCCGATCTCAAATGCAAACCGGTCTGTAATCCGCTCGATGGCATGAACCGCTTCCGTTACACGGAAAGAACAACGGTATGCAACACCTCCCGGGGGCTTGTTGGTATACACCGCATCACATTCCATATAAGTAGTATCGTAGTCATAGCTTCCGGTAGCGATACTGAACATACCTGTAGGGAATTTGGAGGGGTTTGCCGAAGCATCCGTATATCCATGATCGGCCAGCACTTTGAACCTGGTGGCCAGTATCTTGCCGTCTTTGGTTCCGGCCATTTCTGCTGTGATATGATAGTCACGTGCGAAACTGTCGGCCTGCAGGTTCTCACTGCGGTCTTCGATCCATTTGACGGGTTTGCCTACCAGGAACGACACTGCGATCGCGATCACGTAACCTGGGTAAACCGGTACCTTGCCTCCAAAACCACCGCCGATGTCGGGACTGATCACACGAACTTTTTCCTCAGTCAATCCAACGTGACCGGCAACCAATGCGATCACTGTACGGATCGCATGCGGAGCCTGGGTGGTCATGTACATGGTCAGATGATTATTCACCTTGTCGTAATCAGCCACGCATCCGCAAGTTTCTATACTGGCAACGTGGATCCTGGGTATGTACATATCTTGTTTCACCACTACATCTGCCTTGGCAAAAACAGCTTCCGTTTTGGCCTTGTCACCCACTTCCCAATGCCAGATATGATTGTCTTTTTTACCAGCCTTATCTGTACGCAATACAGGGGCAGATGGATCCATCGCTTTATATGGATCGATCACCGGCTTCATAGGTTCATATTCAACGATCACGGCTTCACGTCCGTCGCGCGCTGCATATTTTGTTGTAGCTATAACTGCAGCTACTTCCTGCGCCTGGTACATGACTGTATCTGTAGGCAATACCATTTGCGTATCGCTCATCAGAGTGGGCATCCAGTGCAGGTTGTATTTTTCCAGGTCACGACCGGTTACCACGGCTACAACACCGGGCACTTTCATGGCTGCTTCGATATTGATATTCTTGATCTTGGCATAAGCATATGGACTGCGAACAATATCCATATATAACATGCCCGGCAGTTTAACATCGTCCACATAATGTCCTTTACCCTGGATGAAACGCGCGTCTTCCTTACGTTTCATCGAGTGACCCATACCACCGATGGCCTTTGAAGTTTTACATTGAATCATATATGATGATTTAATTCTTGTTTAAAATATTTATACAAACTCAGGCTCGGTTGAAGGAGTTTCTTCACCACGCATTTTGGCTCCGGCCCATTGGATCGCTTTAACGATATTATTGTAACCGGTACAGCGGCAGAGATTTCCGGAGATGCCCCAGCGGATCTCATCTTCTGTTGGATTTGGATTATGCTCTAAGAGCTCATGGGCCCTGAGTAGCATACCGGGTGTGCAAAATCCACAATGAAGTCCGTGATTCTCTTTAAAGCCTTCCTGCAGCGGATGAAGTGGACCTCCTTCCGGTGCCAGTCCTTCAACTGTAGTGATGGATTTCCCATCGGCCTGAACCGCAAGCACGGTGCAGCTTTTGATGCTTTTGCCGTTAAGCAGAATGGTGCAGGCGCCGCAGCTGCTGGTGTCGCAGCCTATATGGGTGCCCGTCATATTCAGAACTTCCCTGATCATATGCACCAGCAACAGCCTGGGCTCCACTTCCAGGGTATGCTTGGTGCCGTTAACAGTTACGTTTATTGTTTTATTCATACGTTTATTTTTTAAAATTCCGGATTCCGGATTACGGATTCCGAATTAGTAATACCCGAATCCGGAATTCTCAATCCGGAATCCGGAATTTGTTTTATTGCATCGCTCTTTCTGCAGCTTTATGTATCATACGTTTTACAAGAACACCGGTGACATGGCGTTTATACTCTTCACTGCCGCGAAGATCAGCGCTCGGGTTACAGTCTTCCGATGCATACTGTGCTGCCAGCGCGATGGTTTCTTCACTTAATGGTTTACCCAGCAGAACCTCTTCGCTGCGCACGGCACGCAATGGAACTGAGTTCACGTTGGTGAGCCCGATTCCAACTGCTGTCACCACACCCATTTCTCCAATGGTCAATTGAACTGCAGCTCCGGAAGTGGCATAATCACCCACTTTACGTTCGAGCTTATGGTAGGCGCTCCCTGTGCCTTTAGGAGGAATGGGTATCCTGATCTCTGTCAGGATCTCGCCCTGTTGAACAGCGGTCATGTAAAAACCGAAAAAGAATTCATCAATGGGAACTTCGCGCTCACCTTCTGCACCAGTTATGGCCACTGATGCGCGCAGTGCCAGCATCACTGCAGGATGATCGTTAGCGGCATCACCATGTGCCAGGTTGCCGCCCAAGGTACCCATATTGCGTACCTGCGGATCGGCGATCAGTTTAGTGACATCGCGGAAAATGGGAAAATGTTTTGCGAGCAGATCCGAATGTTCCACTTCGGCTTCCCTGACCAGGGAGCCGATCCGGACAATTCCTCCATCTTCGCTGATGTGCGAGAGTCCGGGAATACCATTGATGTCAATAAGGTAGGCCGGAGTGGCTAAACGCAGCTTCATCATGGGGATCAAACTGTGTCCGCCGGAAAGGATCTTGGCATCATCGCCGTACTTGTTCAGCAGCGATATTGCTTCAGACAGTGAACCGGGAGATTCATACTGGAATGACTGGGCAATCATCTTAATTTCAATTTATAAGTGGATAATCTGCCATGCATTTTTCAAAATGCAAAGCATTTATTTAATAAAAAATTCATGTCATCGTTTTCACCCCTTTCCACTGTCCCGGCATCAACCCGATCTTTTTTGCAAACCATAGCAAACTGCCATTCAGCCATACTGCAAAAAACACCAGGGAGATCCCTCCATAATACAGCGGTTGCCCACCATTCCGGATCACACTGTACATGATCAATGCAATACCCGCTGAGGCCATCATCAATGCATACAGCGTTCTGTTACCTCTTTTATTCATAGCGATTCCAATCATGGTCACTGCGCAAAGTGCAGCTGTGA
>JAHEFC010000113.1:7225-10459 GCA_024640385.1 Sphingobacteriales bacterium | reverse complement strand
TTTAGGTGGTGCTGCCTTTTTTACTGGAGCTTTGGCCGCCTTTTTAACCGGTTTGGCTGTTTTCGAACCGGAAGGACGAGCATTCTTCTTGGTTGCCATATATAGAATTACCCTTTTTTGTCTACTAACACCCGCAAAGGAATTTCATTCACCTCGATCTCTATACCTCCGGATAATTCCGGCACAAATTCCAGCCTGTCTGCCAAAATTTCCGCGCAAATATAATCATTAAATTGCGTTATTGAGTCCACAAGTTTCTCATAATTGCTCAATTTCACTAACACCCTGTCAGTCAACTCATAACCGCTGTCTTTTCTGATCTTTTGGATCCTGTTTACCAGTTCCCTCGCATTTCCTTCCTGCTCAAGCTCCGGCGTCAACGTGATATCCAGCGCCACGGTCAGCGCATTTTTACTGGCCACCATCCATCCTGGCACATCTTCACTCTGAATATCCACTTCGGCCAGTTCGATAACAACCTCCTCATTATCAAGCTTTAAGGTTGCTTTCCCTTCAGCTTCAAGTCTTCGGATATCGCTCTGACTAAAAGCAGCCAGTGCGGCAGAAACCAGTTTCATCTTAGCCCCCATTTTCTTCCCTAAGGCTACAAAATTGGGCTTGATCTTCTTGCTAATGAACTGATTATCAGGGTCAAGATATTCTATTTCCTTAACATTCACCTCGGCTTTGATCAGATCTTCCACCTGTTGCAGCTGGTTTTTCATCCCTGCGTTCAAAACCGGGATCAGGGCCTTTTGCAGGGGTTGGCGGACTTTGATATTCACCTTTTTCCTGATGGAGAGGATCAACGACGAGGCATCCTGGGCCATCTGCATCCTTTCTTCCAGTTTTGGATCGATAGCAGCCTCATTGGCCCATGGGAAAATGGTATGGTGTACAGATTTTTCTTCAAACCTGCCAGTAAGCGAATTCAGGTTGGTAAAGATCGCATCTACAAAAAATGGTGAGATAGGTGCCGTCAGGCGGCAAATTGTCTCCAGGCATTCATACAAGGTCTGATACGCGCTGATCTTATCTTCTTCATACTCTCCTTTCCAGAACCTCCGGCGGCAAAGCCTCACATACCAGTTGCTGAGCTGCTGGTCTACAAATTCATCAATCGCCCTACCAGCCATAGTGGGTTCATATTCGTCCATATGGCCCTTCACCGTTTTGACCAGGCTGTTGAGGGCCGACAGTATCCATTTGTCGATCTCCGGTCTTTTTTCCAGAGGGATATAAACCTCCTTGAATGCAAAACCATCTACATTGGCATATAGGGTAAAGAACTGGTACGTATTATATAAGGTACCGAAGAACTTCCGCTGTACTTCCCTGATACCTTCCAGGTCAAATTTCAGATTATCCCAGGGTGAGGCATTGGTGATCAAATACCAACGGGTAGCATCGGCACCAAATTTTTCGATCGTATCGAAAGGATCCACCACGTTACCCAGTCGCTTACTCATCTTGTTGCCATTCTTATCCAGCACCAAGCCGTTTGAGACCACAGTTTTGTAGGCAACCGAATCGAACAGCAGGGTCCCAAGGGCATGCAATGTATAAAACCAGCCTCGGGTCTGGTCCACCCCTTCGGCAATGAAATCTGCAGGAAAAGCTTTCCCGCTTTCCAGTTTTTCTTTATTCTCGAATGGATAATGCCATTGGGCATAGGGCATGGCCCCCGAATCGAACCAAACGTCGATCAGGTCCGGAACCCTTTTCATCGGCTTTCCTGAGTCGCTCACCAGGATGATCTCGTCCACATAGGGCTTATGAAGATCAAGTATCCCTTCGTGCATATAATTGCTGTTCACATTGCCACCCAGAACCTGGTTGGCTTTCCTGATCTCGGCATTCAATTCCTCGATGGACCCGATACATTTCTCTTCGGTACGGTCGTCCGTGCGCCATACTGGCAATGGCGTACCCCAGAAACGGCTGCGGCTGAGGTTCCAGTCCACCATGTTCTCCAGCCAGTTACCAAAACGCCCTTCCCCGGTAGACTTGGGTTTCCAGTTGATGGTCTTGTTCAGTTCTACCATCCTGTCTTTCAAGGCCGTTGTTTTAATGAACCAGGCATCAAGCGGATAATACAAAATGGGTTTATCTGTTCTCCAGCAATGCGGATAACTATGTTCGTATTTCTCTACTTTAAAAGCCTTGCTTTCCAGTTTGAGCCTGACAGAGATGTCAACATTCACATCCACATAATCCTTCTCGTCCTTATAATTCTTTACATAGCGGCCGCTGAACTCACCGGTTCCGGCCACAAATTTTCCTTCGCGGTCAACCAGGGTAAGGATACCCAGATTGAATTTCTGTCCGGTTTTAAAATCGTCTGCACCAAAGGCAGGTGCCATGTGCACAATTCCGGTTCCATCTTCGGTGGTCACAAAATCTCCGGTCACCACTTTAAATGGATCGGCGTTCGGTGTGATCTCCCGGATCGCTTCCAGTGAGTTCGCTTCAAAAGATAACAGTTGCTCGTACCTGAGACCTTCAAGCTCTGATCCTTTCAGCGTAGCGATTTCTTTCCAGGGTACCAGCTTATCACCTTCTTTGAACGATGAAAGTTCAACCTGTCCGCCTTCTTCCTTGAAATATTTATGTATCAGCGCTTTCGCTAAAATAACGGTTGAGGGTACACCCGTGTAGGGATTGAAGGTTTTTACAACAGCGTAATCAATATTGGGACCTACGGCCAAACCCAGATTAGAGGGCAGGGTCCAGGGCGTGGTGGTCCAGGCCATGAGATATAACTTCCCTGAAGGCTCCAGATCAGCATCCTTCGATGCCAAAGCGTTCAGTGTCTGGTATAATGGATGATTGAAATTCGGATTGGTACTGCCGGCTTCAGCTGTTAAGGGCAGGTGGAACAAAGCAGTTGCACTGGTGTCCTTTACATCTTTGTAAGTGCCGGGCTGATTCAGTTCGTGTGAACTGAGGCCGGTACCTGCAGCGGGTGAATAAGGCTGTATACTTACGCTTTCATACAAAAGGCCTTTTGTGTACAATTGCTTCAGCGCCCACCATAGGGTTTCAATATACTCATTGGTGAAGGTGATATAGGGATCGTTGAGGTCAACCCAATAACCCATCTTGCGGGTAAGATCATCCCATTTGTCTTTATACCTCAATACCGCTTCCCGGCATTTTTTATTGTAATCTTCAACGGAGATTTTTTTGCCGATATCTTCTTTTGTAATACCTAATTCTTTTTCTACCCCTAAC
>JAHEFC010000113.1:0-7215 GCA_024640385.1 Sphingobacteriales bacterium | reverse complement strand
TCTCAACGCCCAATTCGATGGGCAGACCGTGGGTATC
Organism: Sphingobacteriales bacterium; assembly: GCA_024640385.1. Lineage (GTDB taxonomy): Bacteria > Bacteroidota > Bacteroidia > Chitinophagales > Chitinophagaceae > Pollutibacter. The sequence goes on along the minus strand of JAHEFC010000113.1, from coordinate 7,178 downwards.
CCAGCCTCCTTTCCTTTTGACCTGGAAACCCTGCATGGTCTTGTAGCGGCAGACCAGGTCTTTTAACGTTCGGGAGATCACGTGGTGAATACCGGGCATACCATTGGCACTGGGCGGACCTTCATAAAAAACAAAGGGATCGGCACCTTCGCGCAGTTCAACGCTGGCTTCGAATGCCCTGTTCTTCTCCCAGGCCGCCAACACCTCTTTTTCAAACGCTGGCAGATTCAACTGACCGTATTCCTTGTATCTGGACTCCATAAGTTTATTCAGAAAGGTGGCAAAATTACGGATTAGAGGGCAGCATTCAAGATTTTCGACGAATGGAATTTAAAGACTGAAATATTGCAAGATGCTGAGGGATAATGGCTAACCGAAGTCTTTATTTTCGGGAGTTTCAAAGCGAAGGACAATTATGCATCCGGCGTGAAAAAAGCGATAATAAAAAATCTAAAAGCTGCGTTAATATCCCTGAGGCAGCGACACGAGTTATCCCCAAAACAAGGGTTTTGGCATAGTTTCTGGATAGAATTATTCAAGTACCGAATACCTATAAAATCCTCTTTATGAAAACTCTGCATCCGGTAAAGCAATTGTTTGCCTCGTTTTTTGCGCCCAAAAAACACCGACATCATAATTATAAAGCAAGATTAAGAGCTACCATCCTCAAAAGGGAAGAATCGCTCAATAAGATATTCATGGTGAGATACAAGATGGGTAACCTGTAAAATTCTTCCAGGGTTTAGGGATTAGGGATGGAGGGGAGCAATTGCTTCCCTCTCCTTTTTTATTACACAGAGACGCGGAGGGAGACGCGGAGACGCGGAGGGGGGACGCGGAGACGCGGAGGGGGATGCGGAGACGCGGAGGGGGATGCGGAGACGCGGAGACGCGGAGACGCGGAGAAGGACACGGAGACACAGAGAAGAAGTGTAGTCTTATCGGGGTTATGTAACACAACAGAAAAAGAGCCCCGGAAAACTGAGGCTCTTTCTTGTTTATCTCTTGCATTAGCCGGCTAACACACTAACCAGTCAGCACACTAAAATAAAAGCCCTAATGAAACAAAGAAATTCCGTCCATCAGAAGGCAAAAGCCCGGGGCCGGGATATCCTCCTGCTCTCCTGGTGAAATACATCTGGTTGGTAACATTATTCACTCCCGCTTTCAGATTCACATGCTTGTTGAAAACATATGAGGCAGTGAGGTCTGTGATCGTATAGGCAGGGATAATTCCGTTCTGTCCATTGGCAGTTGGCTTCTCTGTGTTATTGGCATCTGCAAAAGCTTTGTCAACATGAGAGAGCTGTCCGGTGAACGAAAAACTTTTGAAGTTGTAGGTCAGTCCTGTACGCAAAATATTCAAAGGTGCATTCTCCACGCGTTTGTTTTCGAGGTTCGTTTTCACCAGGTCGGTGCCTACTTTTTGAACTACCTGAAAGTCACCGAAACGGGCATCCGTATAACCATAGGACGCAAACACACTCACATCGCCCCATTTACCGGAAGGGTAGAAAGCTTTAACGGGATTGAATTCCACAACACCCTCAAACCCTTTGCTGGTGCTGTTTCCAACGTTTGTTGTAAGATTATAGAAACTGCCATCAGCCCTTTGCTGTGATATGGTGCCGATCCTGTTATTGTACTGTAAATAATAAGCGCTCACATCAAAATAAAGAAATGAACCCACCCTGCCCCGATAACCAAGATCCGCATTGTATCCACTTGCATCTTTCAGATTTGGATCGATCTCATTGGTTGTTGGCGGTGCAGTAAGATCTGCAAACTGCATAGGCCGGTATGCCTGTGTGATATTCGCATAGATCTCGGTGCCGGGAGATACGTGATACTCTGAACCTATACCTGCAAGCAGGAATGCCCGGTCTCTTTCCTGATTCTGGAGATATACAGGATTACCATTTGTGTACCCGTTGATCCCGGTTGCTTTAGCAGAAATCCATTCATAACGAATACCGGGGATAACGATGAATTTATCTGAGATCCTGAAAATATTCTCTGCAAATGCCGCGATATTGTTGGTATGATAATCAATGTCTTTGGGCCAAATTGGATTCACCCGGTTAACATCATAATCGATTCCTGTTGTGCCCAGGCCATCACGATACCTGTAAGTATTTCCGCGGTAATAACGGAGGCCGCCGGAAAACGAATGACTGGCACCAAATAATTGGTAATCACCGAGATATCTTGCTTCAACACCGAAATTCCTGTAGTTGTCAATATCAACGGTGCGGTTATTGTACTGTCCTGTTGCCTGGTTGATGGTATCTGCCACAGTGATCGCCCGGATATAACCTACACTGTTCCTGTCTCCCTGAACATTGAACAGCTTCACATTCAGTTTGTGGTCTTCATCAAACCTGTAGTTCGCGATCAACGCAGTGGTGAGCCATTCTATGTCCATCCAGTTCCTGCTCCTGTAACTTTTTTTCGGATCTGCTGCAAATGATGCGTCTGTATGTCCGCCTGGCTGACGGCTGTTGATGTGATTTTTCATCACTTCGGCTGTGAGCGAGAGTTTATTATTCAGTCTCCAGGTGAATGTGCCGAAGCCGGAATTAGTAAAATACTTGCTGTTCTCTCTCCATCCGTCGGCACTCCGGTGATCGAAATAAGCATAATAATGAAACTTCTTTGTTTCGCCGCCAATGGCATTGTAGGTATTGATCATGCCAAAACTTCCTGCGGTCTGCTGCATCTCAACCTGGAAAGGTTTGTTGATCTCACTTCCGTTGCGAAGTATATAATTCACCATGCCGCCGAACTGTGGTCCGTATTGCAGGGAACCATGACCGCGGATGATCTCGATCCGCTGAACCGCCTGCAACTGCGGATTATAATAGGCTTCAGGGTAGCCATAAGGATCTGCCGCAATATCATAGCCATTCTGACGCACGTTGAATTCCCAGCTCCTGTTGGGGCTCAGTCCACGGGCAGAAATTCCGATCTGTATCCCGCTGCCATCACTTTCCCACACATGAATACCGGCCACCTTCGCCATTACCTGGCGCATGGTGTTGGTGACCACATTTCCTTTTACGTTATCCATCACGATCAGGGCATTCTTCTTTCCGGCATAGATGCTGGTGCCAACGATTTCTGGAAGTTGTTGTATATCAGATTTACTGCCCAACCCAACCACGGTGATCTCCGGCATGTATTTATGGTCCTTCCCGGTAGTGTCTTCGTTCAGGTTTTGCGCGCATAGTGTAAGTGAAAGAAAAACAGAGAAATAAATCATTAGTGCCTTTAACATCATCTTCAAATTTGTGAATGCAAATATCTTCTGGACGATGAAAGGGCTATTACGAAAAAGGAAAATCAGTTAACGAGATAAGGAATTACGCAGAGAGGGACGCAGAGACGCGGAGGGAAACGCAGAGACACGGAGAGATGCACTGCGTCCCCCCTCTGTGTCTTTTATCTAATCAATAGTTCACAGGGCTTCAGCCCGGTGTGTTTCTTGAAGGCTGTGGAAAAATGAGATATGGACGAATAACCCAGCATGGCAGATACTTCAGATACACTCAATCCTTTTTCATACAACAGGAAGCGTGCGTGTTCCATGCGCTGGTTCTGGTAAAAATCGAAGATGGTGGTGCCGAACATTTCTTTAAATCCTTTTTTCAGGTAGCATTCATTGATGGCTACTTTACGGCTGAGTTCCTTGATGGTAATAGGATCACCAATATGCTGGATCAGGATCTCCCTGGCTTTAGCGATCTTATCCCGGTCGGCTTCATTATTCAGGAATTTGCAGTTGATGGTCAGCTCATCCTCTTTTACTCCCAGCATGCATTCCATACTGTACAGTAAGAGGATCTGGGTTTGGGCGTTTATGAATATATTCTCCAGTGTATCACTGTAATTATGGTTCAGCAGCGCCTCAATGGTAGTCCGCATTTTTGAACAAAGAGGCAGTTTGCGCGAAAAAGACGATGAATGCGAGAAATTCAGCACATCATCGGTCATACTGGACGTTTTCATGCCTTTTACGAACTGGGTGATATGCTCATGGCCGAACCTGAACTCCAGTACATCCACGGTAGCCAGCTTTTGTTCACAGTTCCGGGAAGCATTGAGCTTACAATTATCGCACTCGATCTGTTTTTCGGAGCAATACGCATTGCCAAGCAGGCAGAACCTGAGTTCCAGGTAATTCTGCGTCGGGTCTTCTTTCTGGTAATTATAATGGAATACGCCTGTGTCTTCAGCAGTCCAGAACGAATGGCGCTTATAGCGGCGGATCTGGTAATTCCAGGTTCCGGGGATCTGTTTTTCCTTCTGGTAAAGCAGCTCCAGATCACCCAGCATTGCCGGTTGCTTTTGTATGAAAGGCAGTATGTCCGCGCTGTTTTCCATCAAACGCGAAGTTACTCATAGATTGGCTAATTGACTAATCAGCTAATTGGCTAATTGTCAGGGGTGTGTAATTTTATTCCGGATTCCGGATTCCGGATTGGCTGATATGTGGATATAATTCGAGAATTCGCCAAGCTGTCAATCCGCTAATTCGGAATCCGGAATCCGGAATAGTTACCCACACCCCCTCCCTAACTCCGGTTTTCCTTCATAATCCGGCCCATTTTCGTTAAATTTGTCCCTTTATAAGTACGGAACGAATCCCTTGTTTTTCACCTAAATATGACTACAGAAACGAAAGAATTAGAAACACCAGTGTCCAGTGGGTATGGTGCCGACAGTATCCAGGTATTGGAAGGTCTCGAAGCGGTAAGAAAACGTCCCGCCATGTATATCGGCGATATCGGCGTAAAAGGTTTGCATCACCTGGTCTATGAGGTGGTGGACAACTCTATCGACGAAGCTCTTGCAGGATATTGTAAAAATATACTGGTTACCATACACGAGGATAACTCCATCTCTGTAAAAGACGATGGCCGTGGTATTCCCACTGGAATGCACCTTAAAGAGAAGAAAAGTGCACTTGAAGTGGTAATGACCGTGCTGCATGCCGGCGGTAAGTTCGATAAGAACACCTACAAGGTTTCGGGCGGTCTCCATGGTGTGGGCGTGAGCTGCGTGAACGCACTCAGCAGCACCCTGCACGTGCGGGTTTCCAGGGAGGGCAAACTCTTCGAACAGGAATATCATCGCGGCGTACCGGCTTATTCGGTACGCGAGATCGGGGTCACTGACGTGACCGGCACTGAAGTGCATTTCTGGCCGGATACTGAAATTTTCACGGCAACCGTATACAACAAAGAGATCCTTGAGGGTCGCTTAAGGGAACTGGCTTTCCTGAACCGTAAGATCAATATCACCCTGACTGACCTCAGGGAAAAAGACGATAACGGCGACGTTTACTCGAAGAACTTCTACAGCGAAGGAGGTATTGTGGAATTTGTGGAAATGCTTGACCAAAGCGCCAAGCGTAATCCACTCATTCCCAAAGTGATATATATGGATGGCCACGATCCCGAATCCAATGTGGTGGTGGAAGTGGCGATCAACTATAACGACTCCTACAGTGAACATATCTTCTCCTATGTCAATAATATCAACACCATTGAAGGCGGTACACACGTAGCCGGCTTCAGAAGGGCGATCACCCGGGTGTTCCAGAGTTATGGCAAGAAGGAAGGCATGTTTGAAAAGTCTAAGGTGGAAGTGGAAGGAGATGATTTCCGGGAAGGTCTTAGTGCCATCATCTCTGTGAAGGTGCCGGAACCCCAGTTTGAAGGGCAGACCAAAACCAAACTCGGCAACTCGGAAGTGATCGGTGTTGTGGATAATGCGGTATCGAAAGTATTGAACGCTTACCTGGAAGAAAATCCAAGAGAAGCAAAGAACATCATCAATAAAGTGATCCTGGCGGCCCAGGCCCGTGCAGCCGCACGTAAAGCCCGGGAACTGGTGCAACGTAAAACCGTTCTCACCGGTGGCGGCATGCCCGGAAAACTGTCTGACTGTTCGGAAAGGGATCCATCCAAATGTGAACTTTTCCTGGTTGAGGGTGACTCGGCCGGTGGCACAGCCAAACAAGGCAGGAACAGGCATTACCAGGCCATTCTCCCGCTCAGGGGTAAGATCCTGAACGTTGAAAAAGCCATGGAACATAAGATCTACGACAATGAGGAGATCCGTAATATGTTTACGGCACTGGGTGTCAAGATCGGTACAACAGAAGATCCCAAAGCTCTGGATATTGTGAAATTGCGCTACCATAAACTGATCATCATGACCGATGCGGATGTGGATGGCAGCCATATTGCTACGCTCATATTGACCTTTATATTCAGGTATATGAAGGCATTGGTGGAGCAGGGTTATGTTTATATTGCCCAACCGCCGCTTTACCTGGTGAAAAAAGGCAAAGAACAGGCCTATGCCTGGAATGAAGACCAGCGCCGCGCACTGGTAGAGAAATTCGGTAATGGCCGGGAAGACCTCGTGAATGTTCAGCGATACAAAGGTCTTGGTGAAATGAATGCCGAACAATTATGGGACACTACCATGAATCCTGAAACCAGGACGTTAAAGCAGGTGACTATTGAAAGTGCTGCGGAAGCAGACAGGATCTTCAGTATGCTCATGGGCGATGAAGTGGCACCCAGGAGGGAATTCATTGAATCGCACGCTCGTTATGCTAATCTCGATATCTAAAAAAATAAAAAATCAATTGTTATGGCAAACACAGACATGCTCACAGCCTACAATGTAAAAACAAAGGAAAAAAATGTACCCATCCAGGATGCAGTGGTAACCCGTACAGCAAAGGGCGGCTACATGGCACAGGGGCATGATGGCAAAGGGAATAAACTAACGGCCCTGTTGGGTGAAGCTAAAGCGCTTGCGGCTATCAAAGCCGGAACTGCCAAGCAAGGTTGGTGATATTTTTAACATCTGATCATACAGCCATCAGTAACTTTGGTGTTGCTGATGGCTTTTGCATTCCCAAATCTTATTATGAAAAAGCTCTGGATCCTTATCATAACCTCTTCCCTGGCACTCTCCGGATGTATCAATATCACAGAAGAACTTTTCCTTGAAAAAGACGGTTCCGGTAAATACGTCACTACCATCAATATGGAAAAACTCCAGGAAATGATGGATATGATGAAAACTTACGCCCCAGACTCCCTGCAGGAAGCCGACCTCGGCAAAGTGATGCAGGATTCGATCCAGACCATGATCAA
>JAHEFC010000419.1 GCA_024640385.1 Sphingobacteriales bacterium | reverse complement strand
AGCTATGAGATCCAAAAAGACAAGATCCAGCTCTACAGTAACCAGGTGTTTGTAACGGATGAAGTGAAAGAGATCGTTCCTGAGTTCCTCATGTTGTTGCAGGGTGTGATCGATTCACCGGATATCCCGCTGAATGTGAGCAGAAGCTATCTGCAGGGAGATCCAAATGTTAGAAAGATCAATAACCATATCACAAAGAAAGTAGCAGATAAACTCGATGAGATCTTCCGCAACAACAGGCAGGAGTTTGAAGAGAAATGGGACAGCCTGGGTCTTTTTGTGAAGTACGGAATGATGACTGACGACAAGTTCCTGGACAAGGCCAATGCCTTCCATATTTTCAAAGATGCAAAAGAGGATAAATTCTATACACTGGAAGAATATAAGCTTGCAGCAGAATCATTGCAGAAAAATAAAGAAGGGAAACTGGTGATACTGTATACCACTGATCCTGTTCAGCAGGATAGTTATGTGACTGCGGCCAGGGCGAAAGGATATGTGGTGGTGAAGATGGAAACCATAGTGGACGCGGCTTTCATTAACCAAATGGAACTGAAATGGCAGGATGTACATTTCACCAGGGTTGATGCAGACATAACAGAAAACCTGATCGATAAGCAGGAAAATGTAGAAAGTGTGCTTAGCAAGGATGAGGAAACTAAACTGAAAGAATTGTTCGGAGTACAGATACCGGAATCACATGTTACAGTAGAGATCAAAGGACTGGGAGCTGATACCACTCCTGTGATCGCTACAAGGCCTGAATTCATGAGGCGCATGAAAGATATGGCAGCCATCAGTGGTCCCGGTGCATCTTTCTATGCATCAATGCCGGATGAAGTAACACTTACTGTAAATGGTAACCATCCCGTGATCCAAAATGTTTTGAAAGTGGGAGACGAAGACAGGCAGAAGAAGCTTGTGCGAAACCTTGCGGACCTTGCATTATTGTCGCAGGGTATGTTAAAAGGGAATGATCTCACTGCTTTTATTAACCGGAATGTTGAGTTGATGGCCTGATTAGGGTGTTAGCCGGTTAGTGTGCTAGCCGGTCAGTGCATTAGATAAACGAGTTAGAGCCTCGCAAGTGCGGGGCTCTTTTCATTTGCAGAAATAGTTTTTTCAATACAAAAATGCATTCATCTCTAACCCGCATTATCTAATGCACTAACCGGCTAACCTGTTAACCGACCAACACACTAATTGGTGGGTTTAATATCAATAATTTTCATCTGCAACGAAACATTGCCCTGCCATTCATTCTCATCAAGAGTGAAAACAACATCGAAAGGATTTCCTGAGTTTACGATCCGGTATTTCTCTGCGAGATTGAAACCTATTCCGGTGATCACTGGCGAATTGTCTTGTTTTACCACCAGCCTTAGGTGTAGGTCTTTTACGATCTTGCTGTGCCCGGTATCCCTCAGGCCTCTTGCCACCAGCACTGGCTGAGGGTTATCAGGACCGAATGGTTCCATCTGGTGAACTATGTCATAGAATTTCCGGGTGCAGTCTGCAATGCCCACTTCGGCATCGATCCGGATCTCCGGTGTGAAATAATGCTCCATCAAAAGGCCTTCAACCACTTCATCAAACCTGGCTGCGAATGCTTCCACATTCTCCGGCAGCATGGTCATTCCTGCAGCAAAATAATGACCTCCAAACCCCAGCAGCAGGTCCTTGCATTGCTCCAGACCATCGTAGATATTGAATCCCGGGATACTCCTCGCGCTGCCAGCCACCACGTCGCCGCTCTTTGTAAGTACAATGGTTGGCCTGTAATAATGATCAATGAGGCGGCTGGCTACAATGCCCACCACACCCTTATGCCAGTGAGGCTGGTAAACAACAGTTGACTTCCTTCTGACTACGGTTTCATGTTCACGGAGAAGGCTAAGCGCTTCTTTTGTTATCGAAAGGTCTGCCTCTTTTCTGTCAGCATTATCCGAATGAAGTTCTTTTGCATATTCTGCCGCTTTATCGAAATCATTTTCTATGAAAAGATTCACCACTTTTCGTGCATCATCCATCCTTCCTGCTGCATTAACACGGGGGGCGATCATGAATACCAGGTGCTGTATCAGCACTTTCCCCTTCATGCCGCTTACGTTCATCAGGGCTTTCAGCGCAATGGAAGGATTCTCGTTGGTCCTTTTGAGCCCGTAATATGCGATCACGCGGTTCTCGCCGGTCATGGGTACAATGTCTGCCGCTATTGCTGTTGCAGTAAGTTCAAGGCATTCCATCCATAATTCATCCGGCAGGCCAGCCCGCCTGACGATGGCCATGATCAGTTTAAGTCCTACACCACAACCGCACAATTCCTTATATGGGTAGGGGCAGTCTTTTTGCTTGGGATTGAGTATTGCAACAGCCGGAGGCAGCAAATCATCGGGCAGGTGGTGATCGCAAATGATAAAATCAACTCCTCGCTCTTTAGCATAACTGATCAGGTCATGGGATTTAATACCACAATCAAGTGCAATCACCAGTTTGTATCCATTGTGGATAGCGTGATCCACTCCCTGGGCAGATACGCCATAACCTTCCCTGTAGCGATGGGGGATATAGAAATCCAGCAGGTCTTTCTCATAGATCTTACAAAGGAAACGATACATACATCCCACAGCAGTTGTGCCGTCAACATCATAGTCTCCGTATACGAGTATTCGTTCCCGTTGAACCATGGCACTCATGATCCTGTCAACAGCCAGGTCCATATCTTTCATCAAAAAAGGCTCGTGAAGTGATTCGAGTTTGGGCCTGAAGAATTCATGGGCATCCTGATATGTCTTCACACCTCTTTCTACGAGGATCCGGCAAAGAATTGCGCTTATTCCAAGTTCCTGTTGCAGCCTTGCCACAACCTGCTCGTCGGGGCAAAGCAGGTTCCATCTCTTCTCCATAAATATTATTTCTTCCTGTCGGTAGTAAAATTGACCAGATTAGCAAGGGTGGCCCTTGTTTCATCGGCCGGAAAATCTTCCAATATCTTCAATGCGCTGTTCCGGTATTCATTCATTTTTTCAGTGGCATATTGAATACCGCCGGCCTCTTCCACCTTGCTGATCACGAAATTGATCTTATCCTTATCCCGGTTCTGGTTCTTGATGATATAGATCAATTCTTTTTTCAGGGGCCTGTCGACCTTGTTCAGGGTATAGATCAGGGGAAGGGTCACTTTTTTCTCTTTGATGTCATTCCCCGTGGGTTTGCCCACATCGTCCTTCCCATAATCGAACAGGTCGTCCTTGATCTGGAAAGCTATGCCAACTTTTTCGCCGAACAACCGCATTTTTTCGGCAATTTCAAGGTCTTTTGACGCTGAAAAGGCCCCTGCCGAACATGCGGAGGCAAGGAGGGAGGCCGTTTTATTGGTGATGATCCTGAAATATATGTCTTCATCCAGGTTGAGTGACCTTGATTTTTCCATCTGCAGCAGTTCGCCTTCACTCATCTCCTTGACAGCCCTGGAAAGGATCTGAAGGATCTTGAAATCGTCATTATCAAGGGAAAGAAGGAGGCCTTTGGCCAGGAGATAGTCACCTACCAACACGGATACCTTGGCTTTCCACAACGCATACACGGAAAACACACCCCGGCGCTCCATGGATTCATCCACTACATCGTCGTGAACCAGGGTGGCAGTATGCAGCAGTTCTACGAGTGAGGCTGCCCGGTAGGTAGATTCATTGATGGTTCCCGTCATTTTGGCACTCAG
>JAHEFC010000418.1 GCA_024640385.1 Sphingobacteriales bacterium | reverse complement strand
TTTCTATAAGGCAGATCTTTTCGATCTCGTAAATGAACCACCTGTCGATCCTGGTTGCCTGTACAATTGTTTTTACGCTTATGCCCATCATCAGTGCATCCTTGATCCTGAATAGCCTGTCCCATTTCGGAACCTTGAGGTATTCTATCAGGTCGTCTGCATGCATCATACTCTGACCGTAATAACCAAGACCGACCGCATTGTTTTCCAGGCTCTGGCAGGCTTTCTGGATCGCTTCGGTGAAGCTTCTTCCGATCGCCATCACTTCGCCGACGGATTTCATCTGCAGGCCAAGTGTATCGTTGGCTCCTTTGAATTTGTCGAAATTCCAGCGGGGGATCTTAACGATCACATAGTCCAGGGCTGGTTCAAAATATGCTGAAGTTGTTTTGGTGATCTGGTTCTTGAGTTCATCCAGTGTGAATCCAAGAGCAAGTTTTGCCGCGATCTTGGCGATGGGATATCCTGTTGCTTTGGAGGCAAGGGCTGATGAACGGCTAACCCTTGGGTTGATCTCGATAGCGATGATGCCTTCCGTTTCCGGATCCAGGGCGAACTGAACATTGCATCCGCCTGCAAAATTCCCGAGGTTGCGCATCATGTCGATCGCCGTGTTGCGCATCAGCTGAAACGCAGTGTCACTGAGGGTCATAGCAGGTGCAACCGTAATGGAATCCCCGGTGTGTATCCCCATGGGGTCGAAGTTTTCGACCGTACAGATGATGGCTACATTATCATTGGCATCGCGAAGCAGTTCAAGTTCAAATTCTTTCCATCCCAGCACCGCTTTTTCCACCAGCACCTCGTGAATGGGAGATGCAGAAAGACCGCGATTCAGGGCTTCATCCAGCTGGTCTTTGCTGTGCACAAAACCACCCCCGGTTCCGCCCAGGGTGAATGAAGGACGAATTACCAGCGGGAATCCGATTTCCTGGGCGAATTCTTTACCCTCCAGGAATGAATTGGCTGTTTTTGCAGGAGCAACGGGAATTTTCATCTGGATCATCCATTGCCTGAACTTCTCCCTGTCTTCCGCTTTTTCGATGGCCTTTATATCCACCCCGATCAACCTCACATTATATTTCTGCCAAACGCCGAGTTCATCTGCTTCTTTAGCCAGGTTCAACGCAGTTTGTCCTCCCATGGTGGGAAGAACAGCATCGATCTGGTTTTCTTCCAGGATCTGTTCAATGCTTTCCACTGTAAGCGGGAGAAGATATACCCTGTCTGCCATCATCGGGTCCGTCATAATGGTGGCCGGGTTGCTGTTGATGAGGATAACTTTTACACCTTCCTCTCTAAGGCTTCTGGCAGCTTGGGTTCCTGAATAGTCAAATTCGCAGGCCTGGCCGATGATAATGGGGCCGGAACCTATGATCAGTACTGTTTTGATGGATTTGTCCTGGGGCATTTATCCGGAGTATTTTAAAAGGTGAAGGATATCCCCCGGAAACCCGGGTTTTACCGGGATGCAAAGCTAAGGGAATCCTATGACAACTGGGACTTGATGCCGAATCATTATCAACATTTAAACTACAGGATTTGTCAGGTTTTTTCTGGGGTAAATACCACCTGATTCCGGCTAAAACACCTTGTTTCCGGCCTGTGACCGGGGTTAGTTTTACACCATATTAAATTTTTTTTCGGAAGTCTCTCTGAAAACATTTTTAACAATCAAAAATTCTTAACCATGAAGAGAGTGATTATGGCAGCCGTGCTGCTGGTGAGTACAGTTTCGGTTTTCGCAGCCGGTGAAAACAATGATAGAGTGAATAATTCGCAACAGAAAGAGTGGAAAACAGCGGAAGTGAAAACTCCGGTTTGTACAGTTTCTATGGAAGGTTCAGTAACCCTGATAGGGGTTTCAGTGAAGGTAACGTGTTCAGCATCTGCTGCATCATGTAAAGAGGCTATAACCCAGGCTGCCAAATGCCTGGAAGAGGCCAAGCAGATCCTGATGTATTAATTGAATAATTTTTAGACAATCGGAGAGACTTCCGGAAAAATTTTAGAGTAACATGAAACCAGTGTTAATGTGTTTTTTAGTGTTTTCGGTCAGTTTGAAAGCCCAGAACCTGAAAATCGAGTACCAGGTAAGGTTCAATGATCTGTACGACAGGGGGAGGAGCGACAGGCTGCATGCGGGGTACCTGTTGATATCAGGCGGGCTGTCAAGATATTTTACCATTGAACATGAGAAATATAAGCCGAAGAATGAACACGATATCCTGCTTATGCCCGATACTGCAAACCAGGTATTCACGAATATGTCAACGGGCATGCTGGTTTCGCAGGAATCAGATATGAGAGGAAAGGCATTTTTCGTGTCAGATTCACTTTATCCCATGAAATGGGAAATAGGCTCAGAAGAACGGAATATAGATTCCCTGAAATGCATTAAAGCAGAATGCAATTTCCGTGGCCGTAGATATATAGCCTGGTTCGCTACAGAAATTCCTTTGCCCTATGGGCCCTGGAAAATGGGTGGTTTGCCGGGGCTTATTGTCGACCTCCAGGATGCAGATGAAAATATGCTGGTCAAACTTAAAACTATCAGCAGTCAGGAACAAAGCCTCACAATGCCAGCAGTCATAAGGTATTCCAAAGAAGAACATATGGCCGAGATCAGAAAACTGATCAGCCGATTGAAAGATAATGCCAGGGCTTCTTCCACAGGTGATTGTGTTACCTGCCAACAGCAATCGGTTATTGAATTCTTTGCCTGGGAAAAAATCCCTCAATGAGATCTTTCGTTTTTGGCTTCCTGTTGTTGATGGTTCTGGAAGCAAAAACCCAGGGCAGATCACTCAGGGGAAGCGTTTCAGCCCCTGGTAGTTCAGCGGTCCAGGGAGTATCTATTACAGTTAGGTATCTCGACAGTTCAAGAATCATTGGCTTTGCAATTAGCAGGGCTGATGGGGATTTTTGGATCAAGAACCTGCCAGAAAGGTTTGAAAAGCTTATCCTCGACTTCAGGCACGTCAGCTTTGAAACCAGGCAATTGATAATATCAGGAAATGATCCTGGTTGGGTCAATGGATTTCAAATTCAGCTCAGGGAGAAAATGACTGATCTTAAAGAGGTGATCCTAAAAAGAGAAATTCCGGTTCTGGTCCGTTCGGATACCATAGTTTTCAATGCCGGCAGCTACCGTGATGCAGAGGTTAAAAAGGTGGAAGACATGTTAAAGAAGATGCAGGGCTTCAGCGTAGATGGAAGTGGTAGGCTGAGTTTTAATGGCAAACTGGTTGAAAAAGTCATGATCGATGGGGACGACCTGGCGGGTAAGGCCTACCAGTTGATCACAAAAAATCTGGATGCAGTGACTGTTGATAAGGTTGAGGTCATTAGTAATTTTTCTGGCAACCGTTTGCTCAGGAAGGTTGAACATTCTGATAAGGTGGGAGTGAACCTGAAGATCTCGTCCAAATTCAAGTCAAAAATAAGCGGAGGCATAGAAGCAGGAATATCGACAAATCGGCGATATAATGCCGATATAAATTCAATATATCTCAAAGAGAGATCGAAATGGCTGATGTTTGGTAACTATAATAATATAGCCAGGGATCCCGCTGGAATTACAGATTATGACTATCAGCCGGACGGAGGCCAGCCTGGTTTTGATCAGGCAGGACTGGCTGGTCCTTTAATTCTCGAAACGGGGGGGTTTATTACACCAACAATTGGCGAGCGGTATATCCGTGACAATAAGGACCAGGCA
>JAHEFC010000112.1 GCA_024640385.1 Sphingobacteriales bacterium | reverse complement strand
GATAGTAATATCTTTTTTCGCCTTGATGGTTACATCCATCAACACGGTATAGGGAAGATGACGAAGTGAATAATAGGAATAAGTCACAGAAGCTTTGTCGGCATGATCAAATGCCCCCGTGAACGAAGCCTCACGCATATTGAGTTCCTGGGTGAAATTCTGAATGGAGTTTTTGTCGATGCGCCGGCCGTCGATATCCAGGGTCATATTCAGGAGGTTAAAGCTGCGCAGGAAATTGCTTACCCTGCCACGACCGTACTGATCGTAGGCGCCGGCAAGCACTACATCTTTCACCTTGAAAGGTTCAGGCGCCGACACAATGCCGATCATACCATTAGCCACGGTGATGCCATAGTAGTTTGAAGGATCTGTGCTGGAAGCCCTGATGGTCCACTCCTCTTGGGAACGCAGAGACGCGGAGAGGGACACGGAGACGCAGAGGAGAATGATAAACTTCATATATTTTCTCATAGCAAAAGTTGAGTTCAATTTAATTGGGGACACGGAGACGCGGAGAGGGACACGGAGATTTTTCTCTACCTCTCCACCACTACGCCACTACCTCTACGCCTCTTTATTCCGCCGCGATCATACTGATCTCCACATTCACATTTCTTGGTAGCCCCTTGACAGCAACGGTCTCTCTTGCCGGTGCATTTTCGGTAAAATATTTTCCATAGATCTCGTTGACTTTCTGGAACAGCGACATATCGCTGAGGAAGATGGTTGTTTTGACCACATTGCTGAAATTCATATTAGCTGCGGCCAGAACGGCACTTAGATTTTTCATCACCTGTTCGGTTTCTTCTTCTATGGTTTTCGCTTCAATGGTATTGGTAGTGGGATCAATGGCAACCTGTCCTGATAAGAACAAAAAACCGTTGGCTTTTACAGATTGATTATAGGGACCTATCGGAGCGGGAGCGTTTTCGGTATTGATGATCGTGCCAGGCATTTTAAAAGATTTGATTTGGTGGCAATTTAGATAATTAGAGAGAAAGAGAGCCAGAGAGTAAGAGTGATACTGCTCTGCCTCTCTACCTCTCTGACTCTCCGACTCTCTAATTTCGGTATTTTTGCCCCGAATAAAATTTGCCGATGCGTTGTTTCGTAATTTCTGATGATGATGGCTGGAAAGACCTGTTTGCTTCGGCGCTGGCTGTGGAATTGATCAGGGTTTCACGCGAAGAATGCCTGCCAGGGAAATCAGACATTATTTTCGATCTTCGGGATGAAGCCTGGGATATGGATCTCTACCGGAATCATCCTGAAAATCCCATATTCATTTCTGCCGTGCTGGGCACCTTGAAACAACACCAGGCCCCCGCCAATGTGGTGCGCATAAATGGTTGGCCTACCATGTTGACCAAGCCGCTGATCGAATGCTCAGCAGAAAGTGCTATCCAAATACGGGCAGAAGAGATCCTGGAACGTTTGAATAAAAAAGCCGAATGGGTGGCAGACCTTCCCGGTCTTGTTTCGCCAAGGGTGATCGCCATGATCATCAACGAAGCCTGGTTTGCCCTGGAAGAAGGCGTTAGCAGTGCTGAGGATATCGACACTGCCATGCAACTGGGAACCAATTACCCCTTCGGCCCATTCGCCTGGGGCGAGAAAATCGGACTGAAAAAAATACTATCCCTCCTGACCATATTAGAACAAAGCAGCCCCCGTTACAAAGTGGCGGCTTCGTTAGAGAAGGAGGTGGCCGAATGAGTTACCTGCTTCATATCAATACGGCCCTGGAAACTGCCCATATCGGGTTATCGGATGGCAAACAGATCATCGCCGGGCGCGAAAATTCAGTCCAAAAAGAACATGGGGCTTTTTTACAGCCCGCAATCAAAGATATCTGCCTGGAAACAGGGATTGCACTCAAAAATATTGATGCCCTGTCGGTAGTGAATGGCCCGGGGTCTTATACCGGTTTAAGGGTTGGCCTTTCTGCCGCAAAAGGCATTTGTTTTGCCCTGGGCAAACCCCTGATCTCTTTGTCAACTTTGGAGTGGCTGGCCCACCCATTTTACGGTTATATGACCAATATCATATGCCCGATGATCGACGCCAGGAGGATGGAAATATTCACCGCCATGTACGAACCAACAAGGCTGGATCTGGCCAGCGCTCCCCAGTCCATGATCATTGACGAGAACAGCTTCCCCGAACTGGAAACTAAAAGCATCCTCTTTACCGGAAACGGCCGAAACAAGCTACCAGAAAGGATTTCAGCCCATCCGAACAGTATATTCCCTGCAAAGGAAGCAGGCCTGGCAGACCAGGCCAGCATGGCATATTTGCTATACCAGGAAAAGAGATTTTCCGACCTCGCTTATACGGAACCGTTCTATCTTAAGCCGTTTTACACTACGTTCAAAAAACATTCAGACACATGACGGGCGTTATCTTTTGATACCAACAATTGTAATAATTTAACTATTTGATTATACCTTAAGATATATTTGTATTGACCCTCCAATACCCAAACTCAAATAGTAGCACCTATGTCAAAGGAAAATGCCATTAAAATTGACTACCTGAATGTCAAAAAGGCTTCTTTGGTCTTAAGAGCATTGAACCATAAGCTACGACAGCAGATCGTAAAGATGCTTGACGAGAAAGAAAGAATGACCGTAACTGAGATCTACGTTCAGCTAAGGCTGGAACAATCTGTAGCCTCCCAGCACCTGGCCATCCTCAGGAGGGCAGGAATTGTCCGCACCGAAAGAGATGGAAAATTCATCTATTATCATGTCAACTATCCCAGGCTTGAGCAGATCAATGGAATGGTAGATGAACTCTTAAGTTAGGCGAGAGACGAAAGGCGAGGGGCGAGAGATGGTCGCGGCCATCTGCAATCCGAATTATGCCGTCAGCAATCAGCTATCAGGCATCTGTTTTCAGCCATCCATTGTATCTTCGCACGATGTTTATCAAGCAACTGTATACCAATTGCCTCAGCGAAGCAGCGTACTATATTGAAAGTGAAGGTGAATCAGCCATTATAGATCCCATCAGGGATACTGACTCCTACATCAACCTGGCAGCCGAAAGAAATACCCGGATCAAATACATCTTCGAAACACATTTTCATGCGGATTTTGTGAGCGGACACCTGGAGCTGTCCAAGCAGACTGGAGCGCCGATTGTATATGGTCCTGAAACCGAAACCAATTACGATATCGAGATCGCGAAAGACGGGCAGCAGTTCAAGATCGGGAAACTTACCTTGGAGGTACTGCATACGCCAGGACATACCCTGGAATCCACCTGTTATCTCCTGTTGGATGAAAATAAAGAACCTTATTGCGTTTTCACCGGTGACACCCTGTTTGTAGGCGATGTGGGAAGGCCGGACCTGAGCAGCGGGGACCTCAGTTCAGAAGAACTGGCTGCTCTGCTGTACCGATCGCTCCAGACCAAAATAAAAACCCTGCCTGACCACGTGATCGTTTATCCGGCACATGGACCGGGAAGTTCATGCGGCAAGAATATCGGTCCTGAAACACAAAGCACCATCGGCCAGGAGAAACAGACCAATTACGCATTGCTGGCAGAAGATAAAGACGAATTCATCAAGGCCGTAACCACCGGCCTGGCAGCTCCGCCATCCTATTTTTCACTGAATGCCAGGATCAATAAGGAAGGTTATGATCCGCTTGATGCCATCCTCCAGAAAGGGATGAATCCAGTGGGCATTGGCCAATTGAAGAAATGGAAAGAAGAAGGGAAAGACTTTGTGATCGTAGATACCAGAACAGCTGAAGCATTTGCCGAAGGCTATGTACCTGAATCTGTATTCCTGGGATTGGAAGGAAGATATGCAGAATGGGCAGGCATGTTACTGCCTTATGATAAAGATATTTTACTGGTTACCGAACCGGGAAAAGAAGAAGAAAGTATTGTGCGCCTGGCCCGTGTGGGTTTTGAAAACTTCATTGGCCATCTTAATGGCGGATTTCCCGCATGGAAAAATGCGGGTGAAGAGATAGACCTCCTGATCAATGTAGAACCCGACGAGCTGATCATGGATCTTCCATTCGACGAAAATCTTGTTGTACTTGATGTAAGAAAGGAAACAGAATTCGAGGCCGGTCATGTAGACGATGCAGAAAATCTTCCGCTCGAAAAACTCAAGGATCCTGGCTCCATGGCCATGATCGAAGACACGGATAATATCTATGTTCACTGCGCCGGCGGCTACCGCAGCACCATCGCCTGCTCGTTATTGAAGCGGCAGGGCATACATAATATCAGGAATGTAATTGGCGGATGGAAAGCCATAAACGATCTATTGCAACAACAATAAATTTAGAGAGATGGAGAGAAAGAGAGACCGAGAGGAAGAATTCTGTCTCTCTTTCTCTCCGACTCTCTGTCACTCTTCAAGAAGACATTACTTAGAGTATTTCCAGCGCCTGTGGCTCCACAGATAGTTCTCCGGATGTTTACGGATGCATTCCTCCACATAAGCCACATACATCTTTGTGAGTTCACCTTCTTCCAGTTCAGCAGCATTGTAGGTTGCTATCTTCCAGTCGAATGTATAATAACCCCTCCGTATGGGATAGAAATGTGCGAATAGCACTGCATTCGCACTCAACCTGGCCCCTTTCTCAGGGCCTTTTACAAAAGGAGTCAGCTTGCCGAAAAATGGCTCCCAATATGCGTTATTGGGGTTTCCCGGGTTCTGATCCGCTACCAGGGCCAGTATATGATGTGTATGGGCGTACTTAATAAAATCCGTCTTGAATTTCGGAGCAGGAATGATGATGGTTCCATAACGGGTACGCATATTCGCTATCAGCCTTTCAAATATCTTATTGGCCAAAGGCATATAGACGCCAATGAAAGGATATTTCAGCTGCATCGAAACATTATGGTTCACGATCTCCCAGTTGAAATTGTGCATGGCTAAAACCGTAAGGTTTCTTCCTTTAGCCATCACTTCGTTGATCACGGATGCATCTCCGGTGAATTTTTTCATCACTCCTTTTTTCGACAAGGATATCAGTTTGACGGTTTCTATAATCGTGTCCGTCAGTAAACGGTAAAAATCCTTTGCGATCTTGTTTCGTTCGGCCTGTGTTTTTTCAGGGAACGCGATGGCCAGGTTTGACAACACAACATCCTTACGATACTTGAATACATTATACACGAGGAAGGCCAGGAAATCAGATATCCTGTACATGACAAACCAGGGCAATAATGAAAGCAGGTATAGCGGAACGTAGACTAAATAGTACATAATGATTTTATAAAACGATATTCTGCACCAGCCTGGCTTTATACGGATGATCCGTATTGTAATGGAGACCGCGGCTCTCCTCCCTGAACGATGCCCCTTTCACTACCAGGTAAGATACGGTGATCATATTCCGGAGCTCACACAATTGCGGTGAAACGATGGTTTGCCTGTACAACTCCTCAGTTTCTTCATGCAAAAGGTCCAGCCTCCTGCTCGCGCGCTCCAGGCGCACATTGGATCTTACAATACCCACGTAATCCGTCATCACCAGTTGAAGCTCTTTCAGGCTCTGCGTGATCAGGATCATTTCCTTGGGCGCGGTAGTTCCCGCAGTGCTCCAGTCTGGCACACCATCAATGAGCTCAGTCTGGTGGATCTTTTGGGTAGCATCCAGGTAAGCCCGGTGTGCAAACACCATGGCTTCAAGCAGGGAATTGCTGGCCAGCCTGTTGGCCCCGTGCAACCCGGTGGATGCACACTCTCCTACTGCATAAAGATTATGTACCGAGGTGCGCGCGAACTCATCAGTTTTGATCCCTCCGCAGCTGTAATGGGCAGCAGGCGAAACTGGAATGAAGTCTTTCCGCACATCAATGCCTATCGACAAACATTTCTCGTTGATATTAGGAAAATGATGGACGAATTTATCATGATCCATATGGGTGCAGTCGAGCCATACGTGCTCTGTACCATTGATCTTCATTTCACTGTCTATGGCCCGGGCCACAATATCACGGGGAGCAAGATCTTTTCGCTCATCATATCTCTCCATAAAAGCCTCGCCCAGTTTGTTCCTCAAGATCCCTCCGTCACCCCTCACCGCTTCAGTGATGAGGAAGGACTGGCCCTTCACACCCGGTTCATACAAAGCCGTAGGATGGAACTGGATGAATTCCATATTCTCTATCCGGCCTTTGGCACGATATACCATTGCCACACCATCGCCCGTGGCAATAGCAGGATTGGTGGTGGTTCTGTAGATCTGACCGTTTCCTCCCGTTGCCAATACGGTCATCCTGGCCAGTATTTTTTCGATCTGGTTGTTTTCAAGATTAAGCGCATAGACACCATAGCAGCAGACGTCAGGGGTGGATTTCATCACCAGGTATCCCAGATGGTGCTGGGTGATCAGGTCCACCACAAAACAGTGATTGATGATCTTAATATTGGGCTTGGATTTTACTGCATCCAGTAAGGCCCTTTCCATTTCTTTTCCCGTAACATCTTTATAGTGCAGTATCCTTGACTCACTATGGCCACCTTCTTTACCGAGTGCATAATCACCATCATCTTCCTTATCAAATCTTGCACCCCAGTCGATGATCTCGCGCACACGCTCAGGACCTTCTTTCACCACAATATCAACCACTTTTTCGTTACAAAGGCCGTCGCCTGCGATCAATGTGTCTTCAATATGTTTATCAAAATTATCCTGATCTTCATCCCATACAGCAGCAATACCTCCCTGCGCATATTTGGTGTTGGTTTCATCAGAAAAAGTTTTGGTCATCACAATGATCGACCTTTCCGGCTGGGCTTCAGCCACTTTAAGTGCGAATGAAAGGCCGGCTATACCCGAGCCAATTACGAGGTAATCTGTTTGCATTGATGATGGATTAGGATTGAGGTTCTATCCAGGCGCCATTGTCTTTTAATAAATCGATGAGCTCGCTGACAGCAATCTCACTGTCCACATTCCGTTTCACCACTTCCTTGCCTTTATACAGGGTGATCTTGCCGGGGCCGCTGCCTACATACCCGAAATCGGCATCAGCCATTTCCCCGGGACCATTCACTATACAGCCCATAATGGCGATCTTGACACCTTTCAGGTGATGGGTGTAAGACCTGATCTTTGCTGTGGTCTCCTGCAGATCGAATAAAGTTCTTCCGCAGCTTGGGCAGGATATGTATTCTGTTTTCGAGATCCTGGTACGGGTAGCCTGCAGGATGGAGAAAGCAGTGTTATTCAGGAACTGGAAATTGTTTTTCACTTCAAGATAGGTGCGTCCGCTTACCCTCATCTCCGGAACATCTTTCATATGGTTCCATAACCAGATGCCGTCTCCCATACCATCCAGGAAAAGCGCGCCTGCCTCAGTTGAAAAATGGATCAACTGCTCATCGATCGACTGGTTGGTGGTTTCCACACAGAGCACAACAGGATTGCTGATCTTCCTTTGCAGCATTTCCATGATGAACCGCCTGACAAACATCATGGACGGTACTTCCCTGCTTTCCACGCAGGCCACGATCGTAGGATCATCAGCAAGAATCTGCAGGATGCTCTCCCATTGATCGTGCCTTGAGATATCAAGCACAAGGAAATTCAAAGAAGACGATCTCTTATCTATAGTGGTGTATTCCTGCAAATGAAATACAGGATGATACTTTTCCTTATCCGGCGCATCCATCCAGGTGGCATGATCCACCAACACTTTCAGTGTGCCGGGCAAATTGAAATCGAGAATTTTATTTCCTGTATAAAGAAAATCAGCTGCGGCATCGCTGATATTCCATTTGTCCAGTGCCGCATCGTACCTGTAACCGATCACCTCAAGGTCTGAAGCAATGATCGAGGTTTTATCAAGCAGGTCGGCGACCACAACAGGCACATGCTTTCCGCCAATATTGGAAACCGCAACGGTTTCCCTCCTTTTGTAATTAAAAGGATCGTAAGGAAGTTTTTCTATGGGTGGAACGACATGCTGCTGCCCGGCCCTCGACCTGTAACGGCTGACTATATCCCTGCAAACGGGCACTTCAAATTCAGGGTCTTCAGTTAGAGAAACGCGGATGGTATCACCAATTCCATCTTCCAGGAGTGTGCCGATACCGATTGCAGATTTAATACGGCCATCTTCTCCATCACCGGCTTCTGTAACACCAAGATGTAAAGGATAACAAACAGAGAATTCCTGCTGCATGGTTTGCACCAGCAGGCGGTAAGCCTGCACCATCACCTGTGGATTGCTCGACTTCATGCTGAGCACAATATTATGGTACTGCTCATCGCGGGCTATGCGCAGGAACTCCATGGCACTTTCAACCATGCCCATGGGTGTATCGCCGTAACGGCTCATGATCCTGTCGCTCAAAGAACCATGATTGGTACCGATGCGCATGGCCGTGCCATACTCTTTGCAGATCTTCACCAGGGGCGTAAAACGTTCCCTGATCCTTTCGATCTCTTCGAGGTAATCAGCGTCAGTATAATCGATGAATTCAAACTTCTTCTTATCAACATAATTGCCTGGGTTCACCCTTACTTTTTCCACTATCCTGGCCGCGATCTCCGCGGCATTGGGGGTGAAATGGATGTCGGCCACTAACGGTGTGGTATACCCTCTTTTTCTGAGTTCATCGCGGATCAGTTTCAGGTTCTCGGCTTCTTTTTTTGAAGGCGCTGTGATCCTGACCAGTTCTGCACCTGCTTCGATGCAACGGATGGACTGTTCCACCGTACCAAGGGTGTCCATGGTATCGGTAGTGGTCATGGTCTGAACCCTGATGGGATGACCATTTCCCAGGAGCAGATCCCCCACCTTTACTTCAAGCGTTTTTAAACGGGAATAATTTGTAAGCGAATTGCAATACATAGGCATAAAGGTACAAGTTAACCGGTTAGTATGTTTACCGGCTAATGCATTAGATAAATGAGTTAGAGGAAATTTGCACCATCAAAGGGATCCGTGAAAAGCGAAACAATCAAAGGACGCAAAAGTTCATTACGGCATAAGCAAGTATCAACCATTCTGCAACCTGCCACCTGCCACCTGCAACCTGCAACCTGCTAAACTACCAGTCCTTGCCGGGCTGCGTTGGAGAGGGCACTTTGGATCTGTTAAGTTTTTGCTGCAACAGTTTTTCCTGCTCCTGGAGTGCGGCAAGCATCTGCATCACCTGTTGCTTGTTGAGCTTGTCCGGTTTTTTCTGCTGTTGTTTTTGTTTATTCTGGTCCTGTTGTTTTTTCTGCTCGTTCAGCGCCCGCTGCAGGTTCTGCCGGGCCAGGCTGTCTTCAGGATTCAATCTTAATGCGGCTTTATATGCGTCTATGCTTTCGGGAAGTTTTTTCTGGCTGGTATACACCACCCCCTTGTTATAAAAGGCATCTGCTTTAGCAAGGTTTTCTGTGCCTGCTTTTGCCACAGCGTCAAATTGAGCGATGGCCTTATCGCCCATATTATCCCTGAATAAAGTATTGCCCAGGTTGAAATTCGCCACATTGTTTCCCGGCGATTGTTCCAGGGCTTTCCTGTATTGATCACCTGCTTTTGAATATTCTTTGGCCCTATAGGCTTCATTTCCTTTTAGAATGGCGCTATTTTCCTTCTGGGCCGACGCCGAAAGGAAAAACATCGCAAAACCTATGATCATCACTCCACCTTTCATGCCTTTTTATTTTTTCTTTCAGGATAAAGCATTTCTGCGATGAGCAGGATCAACGCCAGGGCCAGGAACCACTGAAAAAAACTCCGGTACTGGATAAGACTTTTGTCCACCACAGATCTTTTCTCCATACTGTTGAGCTGGGCAAGGATCTTGTTCACGGCGGCATCGGTCTCCACCAGCAACTGGTAAGTTCCATTGCCTTTATTGGCCAGGTCCATCAGCTCTTTTTCATTCAGCTTGCTGACTACCGGTGTACCATCCTCCATTCTTTTGAGTTCCCTGGTGTCGGGATCCACGATCTGGGATCCCGATGTGCTCCCCACACCAATGGTGTGGATCACTACGCCTTCTTCCACCATCTTCTCCGCAGTTTTCAGGGCGTTCTCGTCATGGTCTTCTCCGTCTGTGATCAGGATAACGGCTTTATATTTTTTCTGCTTTTCATCAAATGCGTTGTTGCAGGTGGTCAAAGCCTCGGCGATCACAGTTCCCTGCGTGGGCACTGATTGGGTAGATGCCGTATTGACATACATTTTCGCAGCGCTATGGTCGGAAGTCAGTGGCATCTGCAGGTAGGCCCTTCCGGCAAATAACACAAGCCCTACCCTGTCGTTCTGTAACCTGTCGATCAATTTAGTGACGAGCAAACGGGCCCTTTGGAGCCTGTCCGGCTGCACATCCTGGGCCAGCATGCTTTTGCTTACATCGAGCGCGATCATCACATCTATGCCCTGCCGGTTTACCTGTTCGATCTGTTTGGGATACTGAAGATTGGATACCCCCATGGCCGTGAGCACGAATGCCAGTAGCACCAAAATGAATTTGAACCGGAATCTTTTATGGGAATATCCCCGGATCAGCTGTTCAACCAG